>JBAVVF010000158.1:0-7714 GCA_049697155.1 Anaerolineales bacterium | reverse complement strand
ACTGTTTCTTAAAGACTCTTTGGGACACGGACACCACGGATTTACCCTGCGGGTACGATGTCACTGAGTTTCACGGAAAAAACCGTAATAAAAAGGCTCCTTTCCGTGGTTTCCGTGAAATCCGTGTACAAGCGAACAGTCCTGTGGGTAAAAAAGACGGCAATAACGACTTAAGAAACACTCTCTTACAAGACCGTGGCTATGGCAATGCGAAAACAATTGTTGAATGTGGGCAGTGCATAACACCGACCTCCTGCCTCCGTTATACACCACAACACAGGGGTATGTTTTGCTTTAGAAAATCGGGAGAGAAGGATGCTTGTATGGCTACGGAAAAATAACGCCAGAATATCAAGAAGGCGCAGGCTGCTCGCAGCAGGAAATAAGAGAAAGAGGTAGCGATGAATAAAGGTGAAAATATGCTGGGTGAAAAGTCCGCGACCTGCGAAGTCTGCGGCAATACCTACGACAAATGTTTCGAAGTGCGGATGGGTGGTGAGACGCACGTCTTCGACAGTTTCGAATGTGCCATCCACGCGCTGGCTCCGACCTGCGCCCACTGCGGCTGCCGGATCATCGGCCACGGCATGGAGACGGCGGATGCCTTGTACTGCTGTGCGCATTGTGCCGCCCAGCACGGCGTCCACAAGCTCGAAGATCGGGTCGAGGAGAAGAGCGCCGTATGAAGCTCAACGAGATCATGACGCGCGAGGTGGTCATCCTCCAGCCGGACGACTCGCTGCAATCGGCGGCCAAGAAAATGCGGGATCATGATATTGGCTTCCTGCCGGTCTGCGACGGCGAGACTCTGCTGGGTGTCCTGAGCGACCGTGACATCACCATCCGGGCCCTGGCAGACGGGATGGATGTGAATATCATGCTCGGGCGCGATCTCATGACGGCTCCCGCGATTTACTGCTTCGAGGATCAGGATGTCAGTGAGGCTGCCAGGATCATGGAGGAGAATCAGATCCGCCGCCTGGTGGTGGTGAGCCGCGACGATAAACGCCTCGTGGGTGTGATCTCATTGGGGGATCTGGCCCGGAACGGTACGGCTCAGCTCTCGGGCAAGGTGCTGCGAAAAGTCTCCAGGCCCGAGACTTCGGAACCGGAAGAGAAGCTGTAACTCATCCTGTCAGAACCGGAAGCGACATTTCATTTCACCGCTGAGAACCAGCGGTGAAATGTTTTTGCGTCGATCTGGCCGGTTTGGAATGTCAGCAGTGGTATGATTGAAAGCCCATCATGCTTATGATGTACTTTACAATGCCCGAGGTTTTCATGTTCGGTTTTTTCAAGAAGCGTGAAGAAGTCTTTCACAAACTGATTCAGCAGCAGGCCTCCATCACCTATGAGGGAGTCAAACTGCTCGTCAAATATTTCGAGACGCAGGATTCCGAGATCGCGGAACAGCTGGCACTCAAGGAGAAGGAGGCGGATGAGGTCCGCCGCATCCTGATCGATGAACTGAACCGCACCTTTGTGACCCCGTTCGACCGGGAGGATATCTTCGCGCTCTCACGCTCGATCGACGACGTGATCGATTATGCTGACAGCACCGTCAGCGAGATGGTGGTCCTGAAGGTCAAGCCCACCCCGTACATGCAGCGGATTGCCACCCTTTTGAAGGAGGCCGCCTACGAGATCTACCAGGCGGTTCAGCGTCTTCAAAAGAATCCGGCCGTCGCGATCGATCATGCCCAGCGTGCTAAGGCGCTCGAGAACCGGGTGGAGGGCGTCTATCGCGAGGCCATCGCCGATTTGTTTACGGGACCCGAGGATGTCCATCACATCGTCGAGATGCTGAAGTTCCGCGAAGTGTACCGGCATCTCTCGAACGCGGCCGACCGCGGCGACGAGGCAGGCAACATCATCGCAGATATCGTGGTGAAGAAAACATAGCCAACTATGTCGTTGCGAGTGGCGCCTTGGCGCCACGAAGCAACCTTCTGTTTAGGAGGAGATTGCTTCGGGCAGTGGTCTCGATACGGCGGGCGAGCACCGCCTACTCGACCAGCGCCCTCGCAACGACATTCTTATATTCCTATGTCTCAAGAACTCATTATTGTCATCGCCCTGGCCCTCGTCTTCGATTTCCTGAACGGGATGCGGGATGCCAGCAACATCGTCGCGACGATGATCTCGTCGCGCGCCTTCGGCCCGCGTACGGCGCTGGGGATTGCTGCGGTGGCCGAATTTTTAGGACCTTTTTTATTTGGGATCACCGTTGCCAAAACGATCGGTGACGAGATCGTCCAGTCCAGCGCGCTAACCCTGACCGTGATTGCATCGGCTCTCATCGGCGCAATTCTCTGGAATCTGATCACATGGTACCTGGGCCTGCCGGGCAGTTCGTCCCATGCGCTGGTTGGCGGAATGATCGGAGCAGTTGTGGTCGGCGCCGGGTTGAATGCAATCAAGTTTGCCGGACTCAATATCGTCCTGCTGGCTCTATTCATTGTGCCGCTGATTGGATTTGTTGTCGGTTTTCTGACGACCCGACTGATATATTTTTTGGCGCGGGGTGCTTCACCAAGCATAAACGAACTCTTCAAACGTGGACAATGGCTCACGGCCCTGGTCATGGCATTTGGGCAGGGAACCAATGATGCCCAAAAAACGATGGGCATTATTGCGCTGAGTCTGGTCATTGACGGCGCTTTACCGGCCTTTCAGATACCGATCTGGGTCATAGTTGTCAGCGCGGCAGGCATTTCGATCGGCACCAGTCTGGGGGGCTGGCGATTGATCCGCACCCTGGGCGGCAGGTTTTATAAGATACGCCCTCTGCATAGTTTTTCGACCCAACTGAGTTCTGCGGGGGTCATCCTGGCTGCCTCCCTTTTCGGGGTGCCGGTGAGCGCTTCCCAGGTAGTCAGCTCGGCGATCATCGGCGTTGGCTCCGCGGAACGGGCCAGCAAGGTGCGCTGGAGTGTGGCGGATGATATTATGACCGCCTGGCTGGTTACCATCCCTGCCAGCGGATTGCTTTCGGCCGGCACATACTGGTTGCTTGTGAGTATAATGGGCTGAACTTTACCCCCGATTCCGACGAGGACATTGCGCGTGACAAAACTCTTTTTTGCAACGGACATTCATGGGTCGGACATTTGCTGGAGCAAGTTTCTCAACGCAGGAAAATTCTACGAAGCCGATGTGCTGATCCTCGGCGGCGACATGACGGGCAAGGCCGTGGTGCCGTTTGTTCATCAGGGCGGAAAAAACTACCGCGTCACATTGCTTGAACAGGTGTTTGATATTTCAACTGACGACGAGTTGCAGGACCTGGTCAAACGTGTCCGCAGCCGTGGTTACTATCCCTACATGACAAACGCTGATGAGATTGCTGAACTCGAAAAAGACCCTGAGCGGGTGCATCGGATCTTTGTGAATGAAGTGCTCAAGGTGATGCAACAGTGGATGGATCTGGCCGATAAAAAACTAGATGGCACAGACTTGAAAGTCTACTGTTGTCCCGGAAACGACGATATGGATGAAGTGGATGCCATCGTCCGTTCGTCCCGGCGCGTGCTCCTGGTCGAGGGGCAGGTGACTCCCCTCGACGGAATCCACGAAATGATTGCCTCGGGCTGGTCGAACCGCACCCCCTGGGACACGCACCGTGAAGAGGACGAGGATCAGCTCGCGGCGCGGTATGAGGCGATGATCTCCAAACTCAGGGACCCGCGCAACGCAGTCTTCAACATCCACGTCCCGCCCTATAAGTCGAGTCTCGACGAAGCGCCCGAGCTGGACAAGGATCTGCGCCCGAAGATGGCCGGGCAGGCCCTCAAACCGGTCGGCTCGACGGCTGTGCGCAAAGCCATCGAAGCGGCGCAGCCTCTGCTCGGCCTGCACGGACACATCCATGAAGGGCGCGGCGCCACCCGCATCGGCAGGACGTTGTGCGTCAACCCGGGTTCGATGTACGAACAGGGAACCTTGCTTGGTGCACTTGTGAAGCTTGGCAGGAACAAGATCGAGAATTACGTGTTGACCACAGGGTAGCCGTCCTCAGCCTGCTGAGGATTATTAAACCAAAGGAGAATCTCATGACAAACTTGTTCGTTCGCAAGGCAACCGGCCTGGTCCGTTCGTGGTCGGTCTTCGACGCGTTCATCTACGCGTTGTTCTCCATTAACCTCATTACCCTCGGTTTGTACAGTTTCAGCCAGATGTACTACTTCGGAGGTGGACTGGTGCCGGCGTTGATCGTCAGCGCGCTGTTCATCTTCTTCGAAGTCGTCGTCTATGCGGCACTGATCGCCGTGATGCCGCGCTCGGGCGGCGACTACATCTGGCAGAGCCGCATCCTGGGCGGCGCGGTTGGTTTTATCCTGGCGGTTACGGGCTGGTGGTTCATCCTGTGGTTGTGGGTGCCGCTCTACGCCGACATGTTCCGGCACATCGTGCTGGTGCCATTGTTGGCTATTTTGGGATTAAAGGACTCGGCGGTCTGGTTTGCCGGATCGGGTACACCTTTGTTCGTAAGTTCGCTGATAACACTTGCGATTGTCTCGTTTTATATCGCATTGGGCATGAAGAGATATGCCGGCATCCAAAAAGTATGCTTTTACGGCGGCATGATCGGATTATTGATCGTCATCGCGCTTCTTTTCGGTGGAAATCCTGACACTTTCAAAACCGCTCTCGAGACCAATTCAGCTGCCTTGTTTGGGACAGAAACCGGTGTGGCTGAGAAAACGGTGCAACTAGGGACTGATGCATTTGCATCCACGCCTCTCACAGGCGGTGCTCTTTGGCCCATCCTGTTGACACTGCCATATCTGGTCTTCTTCAATCTATGGCCGAACTGGGGTGCGACCCTCTACGGCGAAGTGCGTGGCGCAACAGATTTCAAGCGCAATGTCGCAGGGATGGGTCTGGCACTTGGTGTCACAACGCTGCTTGGCATTATCCTGCTGTTTGCCATCAATAAAGCGATTGGCTTTGATTTCTACATGCAGGCCAACGGCGCCTGGTGGAACTATGTCTGGGAATATACCGACCAGGCCCCTGCCATGCCATTTTGGCCCTATCCCACGTTGTTTGCTGCATTTCTGACGACCAGCAAGGTGCTGCAGTTCCTGGTGGTTGCATTGATGGGCCTGTGGTGGTTCGGCTGGAGCGGGACGGTCTTTCTCTCGTCAACCCGCGTGATCTTTGCGGCAGCATTCGACCGGCTTCTTCCGGAAAAGGTTGCAGAAGTGGATCAGCGTACCGGCACACCTGTGTATGCGCTGCTGCTGATGCTGGTGCCTTCGATTATTATCTCTTATATGTTTGCTTATAATGTGTCCGGTTTCAAAGCTCTCACACTTTGTTCCACTCTTGTCATCGCCGTGACCTACCTCGGCACAACCATCGCGGCGATTATTCTTCCCTATAAGAAGCCTGATCTTTATAACGCTTCACCCATTGCCAAATATAAGGTTTTTGGTATTCCACTAATTACCGTGGCGGGCGTGATCTTTGGTGCGTTCCTGCTTTTTCTGATTGTAGAGTGGTTTTTCGATCCCTGGCTCAATCCGGATTATGCTCCGGTGGGCATGTACGGAATTAGCCTGGCGAATATCAACTCCGTGATCTACATGCTGGCGAACTATGCGCTGGCGGCGCTGATTTACTTCGGTTTCAAGGCTGCCCGCAAGCGCGAAGGCATCGATCTCGATAAAGTTCATGCGGAAATTCCGGTAGAATAGGGATATTGACTCTCAAGCCCCTCTTCCCTTCAAATGGGGAGAGGGGTATAAAGACTACCATGGACATAGTGTCTGAGCTTGTTTCCGAGATGAATCGCCTGATTGCTGCGGCCCGCGAGCATCGCATCCACCTGCGCGCGTTTGGCGGACTGGCGATCTACGAACATAGTCGCAGCGATCCGCGGCTCTTCCATCGCGAATCGCCCGATGTGGATTTCATGGTCCCCAAAAATGAGTGGCGCAGACTTGAAGCATTCTTTCAGAAGATGGGATATGCGCCGCACAGGCAGTTCAACCTTCTCAACGGTTCCCAGCGTCAGATCTACTACGATAAGGTGACCGGTCATCGGATCGACATCCTGGTGGGCGATTTCGATATGTGCCATAAACTGCCTCTCAACGGCCGCCTGAAGATGCACCCCATCACTATTCCGCTGGCGGAATTGTTCCTCTCGAAGGCTCAGATCGTCCAGCTGAATCGCAAGGACGCTTTCGACATCATTTCCCTGCTGTTCAACAATGACCTCGGCGATGAACGTGACGGGAAGATCGGCCTGGATCGCATTGCCCGGCTGTGTGCCCACAACTGGGGGCTGCATAAAACCACCTCCATCAATCTCAAACGTGTCGAGGATCTGCTCCTGACCGAGGATCTCGGAATAAGTCAGGTCGAGCGCGAGCTGGTGCTGCAGCGCGTTCGAAGGATCAAGTCGGTGCTGGAGACCCGGCCAAAGACGGTGGCCTGGAAGATGCGTAGCATCCTCGGCACGCGCCTCCGCTGGTATGCCGAAGTGGAGGAAGTGGACCAATGACCAGAAGCGTCCGAATCGTCCTCGGGGTGACGATCCTGGTCCTTTCCTGTGCGTTGTTGATCTGGGGGCTCCTGCCTGCCCGGCGCGAGGTCCGATCGCAGCCGATCCCGCCGGCTGAACTGCAGCTGCCGACTCCGTCTTCGTTTCTTGTTCAACCCGAACCTGTTTTCTAATCCCCATGCAAATCAGCAGCCGAACTCTGCTCTACGTAATCCTCATCGGACTCATTGTCATGCTCGGCTGCGGCCTGCCTGGAGGCGTCGTGCCAGCGGCCAGTCCGCCGGTTGAGCCTGGGATTCTCCAGCCAACAGCGGAGGAGACCTCCTCGGGGGAACCGACGGCCATTGTTTCTGCTCCCACGCCTCAACCGGCGATGCCGGAGCGCCGCCGTCTGACGCTGGAATTTCCTCCTCGAATCCGCGCCGGCGATTCGGATGTCGTCCGCCTGACGCTCGAGGTGGATGACCTGGGCAACGTCACGCCGACTGCGGAGATAGGCGGGAATGTCGTGACGGGGGAAGTGATCGAGATCCCCAATCTTTATGAAACGCATCATGTCGTCGCTGAAGCGCGTTTCGACATCGCCGGGATGGAAATCCGGCCCACGGAGCTGATCAGCCAGCCGCTGGCACAGGGGAACCCGGCCGTGTTCTTCTGGAGCATTCGCCCGCAGGAAGTCGGAGTCTATCGCGGCACGATCTGGCTCTATCTGCGCTTTGTGGATAAGTCCAGTGCTGAGGAAAGCCGCAAGGCAGTCTCCGCTCAACTTGTCGAGATCGAGGCCGTGAATCTCCTGGGTCTTTCCGGAGGTTTCGCGCGCACGACCGGCGTGATCGGTTCCGTCATTGGGACAATTCTTGGCCTGCCCTTCTTCGAGGATATTGTGAGGTTTCTTCTCAAAAGGCGAAGTAGACAAAGTTAGTAAATATATGACGAAAATCACCCTAGAAATTGACATGCGTTCAATGCCGGGCAATTGTCCTTCATGGTACAATTTCGCCGCTTGTAATACAAATTTTGCCGTAAAAGATATATTCACCATGGAGAATCTATGAATCTGTGGATTTATGTAGGTTTGTTCATCATCGTGGGGTTGATTATCCCAATTGGCGCCATTGGTTTCGCCTGGGTCCTGGCACCCAAGAAGCCCAACCCCACTAAACAGGCGACCTACGAATGCGGAATCGAAACTGTGGGAGA
>JBAVVF010000157.1:0-3683 GCA_049697155.1 Anaerolineales bacterium | reverse complement strand
ACATACTTTTGTTCCGGCGATCTTTTTGTGGCTGATGTTGTCGCGCAAACGAAGTACATTTGTCAGCGCGATGCTGGTTGGCGTGGTTGTCCTGGCTGTCACGGCACCCTGGTGGATGACTGTGCTCAATTATCATGGAGTTTGGCCGTTGCTTAACGGTATGCAGACCGGTCAAAAAACGTTGGCAGTTTTCCACCTTTTATTCTTCGTTTTCACGGAGGAACCCTATGCAACGGTCATCGCGATCCTGGGGCTGATCGGAATCGGATACTGTCTTGTGCGCAGGGAGTATCTGCTGCCGCTGTGGATGACGATTCCCTTTTTCGTGGAGGGGCGCAGTGCTGCTGGTCCGGCCGGGATCCCGCTGGCGATGCTGGCTGCGATCGGGCTGGTGAACGTTGTGGTGACGGGGATTCGGGCTGCAACTGGGAAAGAGTCCGGCTTGTCCGAACAGGTGTCCCCGATCGAACGCAACCTTTTTGTATACCTGCTGGTATATCTTATCTTTTCGACTTATATGTTTGGTTCCGGGCTTTCCAATGCCATCCTGTATCCCGAAGATCGGAAGGCAATGAACTGGGTGAGAGACAACACTCCCTCCGATGCACGTTTTCTCGTCCTGACGGGAACAACCTCCGTTTCGTGCGACTCGGTGCTGGAGTGGTTTCCGGCCCTGACCGGCAGGCAGAGTCTTTACACGGTGCAGGGGACCGAATGGACCCAGGGCAGGAATTTCAACGATTATGTCAGGTCAACCTACCCCGTGCAAAGATGTTTATCCTCCGGCGACGTTTCCTGCTTGGACGCCGCGATCGACCGTTCACAATACGATTATGTTTATATCTCCAAGCTTCAGCGTGTGAATAATTGTGCCTCCATCGATCTGCAGAGAACCTTCCCGTTTTTCCTGGCGGCGATGCGCGCAGACGAGAGCTTCGACATGATCTATGAAACGGAAGAGGTGGCTGTCTTTGAAAGACCGTAGGCGGTATGGAACCAGAGGGTTGGAGTTTATTTTTGAATCAATATGACGGCCGTCTGGTCCTGAAAGATGGTTTCCCATCCTGCATCTTCGAGTGCCCGGGCCAGGGGCCAGTGAGACGGGATGACCGCCCAGGTGATGTCGTATTTCCGGAAAGTTTCCTGCCAGGCGCCGCGTAGTGTGACAACTGCCTCATACTCCCGGGTCAGCTTGCCGTCCGTGTCGGTTTGACTCTCGATGAAGACCTTTTGATCCGGCCACAAATGAAACAGAATATAACCACCCCAATCGAAGGCATTGAACATTCTCCCCGATTGAGGATTGTTCTCCAGCCAGCTGACTGCATCCGAGGGAAAGACAGCAGGTTCGAAGTGGTTGAAATTCCGGTAGGGTCCGGCAAGTAAAACCGCACTGCATAGAATAGTCGCCATCACCGGCCAGGCTTTTCCAGCGACCCGGCTTTCCATCCGTTCGACCGCGGACTGGATGTTCTTCAGCGGCCGAACGATCCCGATCTCCCTGAGTCCGCTCGAGAGTGTATACGCCGCCACAATGCCAAGGATGTGTGCATTGCGTGCTGAGAATAAGGTCATTGCCCCAAAACCTGCCATGAGAAAGATCTGCCCAGGCTGGAACCTATCCCTTTTCAGGATCAATACCGTCGTTGAAAATCCAAGCAAAATCAATAATGGAAAATACTCTGCCTGGGTGAAATCCGGCGGCCGGGTTTCTGCGATCCGGGACATCAGATAGCTGTTCTTTACATAGCTGATTATGGTTCCCCAGCTCCGCCAACCCGCTGGGTTAACGAGTGAGGCCAGAAAAGACAGACCGGCGACCATGATCAGCTTTTTGCCCTTGGCCAGGTCCGGGGTGTGGCCTGTAAACAGGTATTGCCACAACCAGCCCGCCAAATACGCCAAAACGACCAGGAACCCGACGATGGATTCGGCGTGCGTATTTGTCCACACCAGCATCAGGGCGGGGAACCACCAGAGCCTGATTCGCTCTCCGCGCTGCAAGCGGTCCATCCAGATCAGCCAGATGACCAGGAACAGCATGGTGAAGAGGTGCGGGCGGGTGATCCAGTGGATGGAAGTGACCATGGCGCCCATCAGCGCCAGCAGGAAGTTCAGAAACCCCTGGCCGTTATGAACCGTCGCCCGGGCATGGACGAGCGCAAACGTCGCGGCGATCAGGAGGCTGGCCAGCATAACAACGCCGTTCAACCCCAGCATCCTGTAAGACAGGAAATAGATCAGCCCCGCCAGCCATTCATGCGAAACATACGGCCTGCCCGCGTACGGGTAGGCAAAGATCTCCTGGGTTGGCGGCAGACCGTGCTCCGATACAAATTTCCCCATCAGCAAATGGCGCGGCAGATCCCCATCGATGTTCAGCATCTTTGGACCGGAGGCGAGGGCGCTCAGGAACAGCAGAATAAAGAGTGCGTCATTCAGACGCGGCAGGAACAAACTCAAAAGTGAATGCGGCTTCGGTGTCATTTTGCCTGATGGGACTGCGATCCTTTGCCGGGAAATTTTATCAGACATTTACTGGCTGCCGTCCAATAAAAAAAGCGACACGTTTTGTGTCGCTTTTTCGTTTCTACTCACCCAGATAGTCGCGCAGCTTCCGCCGGATGGAGGGATGCCGCAGCCTGCTCAAGGCCTGCGCCTCGATCTGGCGGACGCGTTCGCGCGTCACGCCCATCTTGCGCCCGACCTCTTCCAGGGTGTAGGCCTGCCCGTCCAGCAGTCCGTAGCGCAGCTGCAGGATCCGCACTTCGCGCGGCGGCAGCCCGTTCAGCACCTCACCGAGATGCTCGCGCAGCAGGTTGTATGTGGCCGTGTCATCGGGCGGCGGGGCCTCGTCGTCCTCGATGAAGTCACCCAGCACCGAATCCTCTTCGTCGTCGGTCGGGGTTTCCAGCGAAAGCGGACGCCGGGCGACCTGGATCATGTTTTCCACCTTCTTGGGCGGAACGTCCAGGGCCGCCGCAAGCTCCTCCACGCTGGGCTCGCGCCCGAGACGCTGAGTCAGCTGGTGCTGAACGCGCAGCAGTTTGTTAATCTGATCGCCCATATGGACCGGCACACGGATTGTGCGTCCCTGGTCGGCGATGGCGCGGGTCACAGCCTGACGAATCCACCAGGTGGCATACGTGGAGAATTTATGTCCGCGGCGGTAATCGAACTTCTTGGTGGCGCGGATCAAACCGATGTTGCCCTCCTGGATCAGGTCCAGGAAGGGGACGCCGCGCCCCATATATTTCTTCGCCACCGAAATCACCAGACGGGAGTTGGCCGTGATGAGGTGCTCGCGGGCCGCCCAGCCGTCCTCGATCAGCTTGCGTAATTCGGAGCGCCGCCGCGGGCTGGCATTGCCTTTAGCCAGTTCTTCACGGGACATGCGGCCGCGCTCAATGCGCTGGGCCAATTTCACTTCCTCTTCGGCGGTCAAAAGCGGGACGCGGCTGACCTCCTTGAGGTACAGGCCGATCGTATCGTCGGTATCGATATTCGCCAGATAGTCATCCAGAGACAGGTCGATTTCGGGTTCGACCTCGGTCGCTTCCACAGCGACAAGTTCTTCTTCACTCGGCTCGATGGTCGCGGTGTCCTCCATGAAGGGGATGCCCGCGCTTAAAAGAGCCGAAAACGCTTCTTCGAGCTGTTCCACATCCTGTTCGGCTTCGGGG
>JBAVVF010000156.1:0-3223 GCA_049697155.1 Anaerolineales bacterium | reverse complement strand
CTTTTGTGTACGCCGCGTAACACATCTTCAACGCTGAGGCTTTCCCAATTTCCTCCCCAATGACCTTTGTCTCCAGCGGCCCGTTTGAAAAGCAGGCTGCGATCCCACTTGCCCCCTCGCCCGACAGATAGAGCCAGGTCTCTTTCGGACTCCATGCAGGTCCGCCGATGATGCCGCCGTCTACAAATCGAATGCCCTTTGCTTCCAGCATCTGTCCCATCCTGATGGCTCGCTGAGGCGATATGGCGTTTGCATCCAGGTAGAGACCTTTGAAGCCTGCATCCATAACTGACCTGGCGACGTCTTCTGCGGAGTGCGGCGGGCAGACGCTGAAGATCGTTTCACAGGCTCGGCAAAGCTGGGGCAATGAGTCGGTTTCTGTAAGGTTATATTTTTCTGCGCGAGTTCGGGTTTTGTCGCTGCGACCTGCCGGCAGCCAATAGACTTGGTGCCCGTTGTTGATGGCGGACGCGGCGATCGAGATACCCATTTCACCCGGGTGCAGGATACCGATATTTCTCATGGTTGCTCCTTATCTTTTGTCAGTATAGCATGCCTCACCGGGTAAAATATTCTCATGAAAATCGCCATTCTTACCTATGGCTCGCGCGGGGATGTCCAGCCGCTTCTTGCCCTGGCACTCGGGCTTAAGGAGAGAGGTCATTCTGTCAGACTCGCGGCACCTCTCCGATTTAAGAATTTCATTGAAGAACAGGGTGTTGGTTTTGTTCCTTTGGCTGGCGACCCCGAAGATTTGAGCCGCCGCTTGAATGATGCGGGCTACAACTTCATCAAAATGGTTCGTGAACTGATGAATCATGCAGTCGGGATCGGTGCCGATGTTTTGCGTCAGACGGAGGCGGCCTGCCAGGATGTCGATCTGATCCTGCACACGTTCACCCATGCGGTCGGCGCGCACACACTGGCCCGCGAGAAGAAGATCCCTGACATACACGTTCAGATCTTTCCAATGTTCGGGTCGACCGGCGATTATCCAAATGTTACGTTGCCCGATTTGGGTTCACACTCGTTGAATCGCCTGACCCATACATTGTCAGAGAAAATCACGTGGTGGACGGCTCGCATTGGATTCGAGCGTGTCCGCCGCCGGGCAGGATTGCCGAAGCGAAAGCTTTACTGGCCCTTCGACAACGATCCGCTTCGCCCCCGGACCCCGATCCTGTGCGCGTGGAGCCCAGGCATTCTCCCCGCCTCGAGCGACTGGCCGCCGGAGATGCATGTCACCGGTTATTATTTTCTGCGCAACAATGCCGACCAGCTACCCTCGGAACTTCAATCATTCCTGCAGGTGGGGGAACCGCCGGTGTGCATCAGTTTCGGAAGCATGGTCCATCGCGACATGAAAAGAGTTGATCGGGTGATCCACGAGTCGTTAAGGCAGGCAGGGAAGCGCGGAATAATCCTTTCGGGCTGGAGCAGGGTTGGAGCTCGCTCTTCGAAGGATGTCCTATATCTCGAAGCCGCCCCACACGATCGGCTGCTCCCGCTCTGTGAAATGGTCATCCATCACGGCGGAGCTGGGACGACGGCGGCGGGCTTGCGGGCGGGCATTCCCAACATTGTCGTGCCATTCACTGCCGATCAACCGTTTTGGGGAAGACGCGTCCATGCCATCGGCGCGGGTCCCAGGCCCATTCTCGTGAAGGATCTTTCGGTCGAGAAGCTAAGGTGGGCGATTGCCGAGGCGGAGATGGATGCGGTTCGTGAGCGGGCGCGGGCCGTCGGTCGGGAGATCCGAAACGAGGCTGGAATCGATCAAGCCGTCAAAATAATCGAAAAGTATTTTAATGATTTTCATAGTTGCCATTTATGATTTGTTAACGGTTTCTGTGGTATCATCCAGCCGTTCTCAGCAAGAATATTGTGGATGTGCCGGTCGAGGGCTGACCGACATCATAAGAACAGAAGCGATTTTTTAAGGTAAATTGTCTGATAACTCTTGACAAAATCGCCTTAATACATATAATAAGCATTCGCTAGTACATTCTACAAGATCTCGTCCCCCTGACAGATCAATGAAAACTGAGAAGTCTCGAGTCAGAGACACAAGCCTGTGGGTTTTGCAGTCTGACGAGCCGATGTCGAAAGACAATGACATCGGTGTTTTCGTCTGTTGATTTCTTGACAGGCCAAGGCGGCTCGTGTAAAATCAGCCCGCTTTGTTACCCGAACTTTAACAACTGAATAGTGATAGGAAGCAACAACTCTGTCGATCCAGTAATAAACCCGTAAACTTACACTCGCAAGAGTGAAAAATTTATGTGGAGAGTTTGATCCTGGCTCAGGATGAACGCTGGCGGCGTGCCTAATACATGCAAGTCGAACGAGGTGCTTTTGTAGCAATACGAGAGTATCCTAGTGGCGAACGGGTGAGTAACGCGTTGGTGACCTACCCCAAAGTGCGGGATAACAGTCCGAAAGGATTGCTAATACCGCATGTGGTTATTGGCTTTAGAAACTGATAACTAAAGGAGCAATTCGCTTTGGGAGGGACCTGCGTCCCATCAGCTAGTTGGTGAGGTAATGGCTCACCAAGGCAACGACGGGTAGGGGACCTGAGAGGGTGGCCCCCCACAATGGAACTGAAACACGGTCCATACACCTACGGGTGGCAGCAGTAGGGAATATTGGGCAATGGGCGAAAGCCTGACCCAGCAACGCCGCGTGTGCGATGAAGGCCTTCGGGTCGTAAAGCACTTTTCTGGGAGATGAGAAAGGACAGTATCCCAGGAATAAGTCTCGGCTAACTACGTGCCAGCAGCCGCGGTAAAACGTAGGAGGCGAGCGTTATCCGGATTCACTGGGCGTAAAGCGCGTGCAGGTGGCGCGGTAAGTTGGGCGTGAAATCTCCCGGCTCAACTGGGAGAGGTCGTTCAATACTACCGTGCTTGAGAGCAGAAGAGGAAGATGGAATTCCCGGTGTAGTGGTGAAATGCGTAGATATCGGGAGGAACACCAGTGGCGAAGGCGATCTTCTGGTCTATTTCTGACGCTCAGACGCGACAGCTAGGGTAGTAAACGGGATTAGAGACCCCGGTAATCCTAGCCGTAAACGATGTGAACTTGGCGTTGGTGGGTTAAACTCCATCAGTGCCGCAGCAAACGCGATAAGTTCACCGCCTGGGGACTACGGCCGCAAGGTTAAAACTCAAAGGAATTGACGGGGGCCCGCACAAGCAGCGGAGCGTGTGGTTTAATTCGA
>JBAVVF010000155.1:0-9570 GCA_049697155.1 Anaerolineales bacterium | reverse complement strand
CAGGTGGTGTGGATGGCGATTGGCGCAGCACTCTATGCGGTGTTCTCCTGGCTGTTCAATGGGACTGTGTTCGTCGTGCCGTCTCTCAGCCAGGTTGCCCTGCGTCCGGCCATCGCTATCCCCATGTTCTTCGGGTATGCCTTCGGGCCGGTCGTGGGTCTCTTCACCGGTGCGATCGGCAACACCTTTGGCGATGCCCTGACCGGTTTTGGCCTGTTCCCGCAGTGGAGTATAGGAAACGGCCTGGTTGGGTTCATTGCCGGTCTCCCCATGCTTTTCCGGGATAAGAAGAAGAGTCTGGATACGGTTTTGTGGGTCGGCGGACTGCTGGCGCTGGTGGCCGGGATCCTGTATTTCCTCAATCCGACCCAGTCGAACACGCTGTTCTTCGATCCCGCCAACAATGTCTTCGGCGATGCGCAGATCACGCTCTTCGCCGGGATATCGATCCTGGTCGGTTTTGCACTCGTGGCATTCGTCCGCTTCCTCTTCGGCCACAATGTAGACATCGCCGCGGCGGTCACCTGGGGTATGCTTGGCAACATTCTCGGGATTGGCTTTGCCGCGCTCTCCGACATCTGGATCAACGGCTACTCCCCGGTGGCGGCTATCGTCGGCGAGTTCCTGCCGGCGGCCGGGCCGAATTTGATCTTCGCTGCAATTCTGGTTCCTTTGCTGGTTGTCGCGTACAGTGCGGTGCAGCGACAGTCCGGTCGTTAGCTCGGTTATCAGGGGTCAGTGATCAGCTTATCGTTGGTCACTGACCCCACTGAATACTGACTACTGAACACTGATTACTATTCACTATGCTAGTTGCCTGGCGTTATCGCAAACGTCCAAATTCCTTCATCCAGAAGTTCGACCCGCGCGCCTGGCTGATCTTTTACGCGTGTTATCTGGTCGCGGTCATTACTTTCTGGGATATTCGCTATTTGCTCCCCTTTTTCATTTTTGCCCTGTTCGTCCTGTTTACCTCAGGGATCCGCTGGCATGAGATCCGCCGGGCAATCCTGTTCATCCTGGGATTTGTGTTCTTCTTCGCCATCCTGACCTTTCTGACGGGACGCGGCGGCATGGAGCATTATGCGGAAGAGCACCTCATCCGCCAATTTCAGGCACCGTTCTCGATCTTCGGCTGGGTGCCCACGCTGAACATCACCATCGAGCGGATCTTTTACGCCCTCAGCCAGCTGGTGAGAGTATCCAGCCTGGCCATCATGACCATCCTGATTCCCTATTCACTCGATCCGAGATTGTATGGGATCACTTTCAAGGGATTGGGGCTCTCCGATAAGATTGCCTACGCCATGGACCTGACCATGCGCTTCATCCCGACCTTCAGCCGGGACTTCCAGCTGACCATGGATGCCCAGCGGGCGCGCGGCTACGAGCTGGACAAGATCCGGGGTGGTTTGATCGAGCAGGTCCGCAAGATCGGACCGATTTTCGTGCCGGTCACGATCCACGCCATCATTGCCAGCGAGGATATTATCGACGCCATGGACCTGCGGGCCTTTGGTGTCGGTCCGCGCACCTGGCTGGATGAATTGAAGCGCGATTTCAAGGACCGGCTCCTGATCTGGTCCGGCCTGGCGGTTATGCTGATTTCCCTCACGGTTGGGTTTTTCGGCTACGGCCAATTCTGGGTGCCGGAGGCAGTAATCCGCTGGGCCGGCGGGTAAATAAAAACAACCTGCAGCAGGCAGGTTGTTTCTTCAAAGAAAAGATGGGATGACAGTCCAACTGTCATCCCATCTTTGATTTATCCATGATGCCCGGCGTACATCTCTCCGGCCTCGATGGCGACATTCAAGCGATTTTCCTGCGGAGGGAAGGTGCAGGTGGCATAGTCGGTGAAGGCACACGGGGGACTGTAGGCTTTGTTAAAATCGATGAAGACCCTGCCATCTCTGTGTGCTTCAGTGTAGTGGTAGCGGCCCGAGGGATAGGTCGTCTTTCCGTTGGTCAGATCCATAAACTGGACGAAGAGACGGCCGTCGGCCAGTTCCTCCACCATCAACTCGTATTTCCGTCCGTTCAATTCAAATGAGACAAAGCCCTGCATGGGTTCATCGAGCATGGCGCCCAGGATATCGGGCATCTTAACCACTTTGGGCGTCTCGTAGCGGGTGTAGGCCGCGGGGACGCGCAGCTCTTCCCGGATCGGGTACCACTGCCGGCTGGGGAAGAGGCGCCTCGCCTCGCGGGTGTTGTCCCATAAGCGGATTCCCACGCCTTTTGAACGACGGACGACCACCATGCGCATGTTGTCGAACGTGATGAAGCTGGGCACATCCTCCTGATCGGCATCGAGCACGGCGGACTTTGCCGGTTGACCGTTGACTTCCAGTGGCAAGTCTGCTTCGACGTTCAGTTTGACATTGTCCCCGTTGAAATCGAACGTGCCGAGCCGTTTGGGGGCACGCTCGGGCAGCAGGATATCGCTTCCGGGGTCGGATCCGATCAGGTTGGTGCCCATGCGGAGCCAGAAGAGACCGGCTAATGCAAGCCAGCCGTTTTCACGCCGCAGATTGTTATCCACTTCCCTGCGCCATTCGAGAATGCCGCTTTGATACTCTTTGTTTGCCATGCTGTAATTATACCTGTGTGACCGGATTGATGATTTACAGTTTTGTTACGGGTCAGCCTCTGTAGATCTCCCCCGCTTCCACCCGAAAGGGCAGGTAATTTTGCTGCGGAGCAAATGTGCAGGTGGCATATTCCGTGAAGGCGCATGGAGGGCTGTAGGCATAGTTGAAGTCCAGGACGACCCTGCCGCTTTTGACCGGCTCGGTGTAATAATAGCGGCTCGGCGGATATGTTTCCTTATTGCTGGTGAGGTCCCTGAATTTGATGAACAGACTGTGACCTTCCACTTCCGTGACATCCAGTTTGCAGGTATTGTCCTCGTATTTAAAGGTGACGTATCCATCCAGGCGGTCTTTGACGATCTCGCCCACCGTATCGGGCTGTTCGAAGATCTTCGGCTCTGGATAACGGACGTAGCGGGCGTTGAAGCGGAATTGTTTATTGATCGGGAACCACCTCAACAATGGAATGGTAAAACGCTCCCGTCTCTGGTTATCCCAGATCCGGATCCCGCATTTGCCGGCATGCTCGTGCAGGACCATGCACATGTCATTCCAGGTGATAAAGCTGGGCCTGGTCTCCTTGTCCGACCTGAGAATTGTCTTCTGCACCGCCTTGCCGTTGACCAACACCTGGACCCCCTCGGCCACCTGCAGGCGGGCCTTCTTGCCTTTCCATTCGATAATGCCGAGGAAGGTTGGGGCGCGTTCCGGCAGGGTGATCTCGCACATGGTATTCGAGCCGACCAGGTTCCGGCCGGGATTCAACCAGAACAGACCGGCCAGCGACATCCAGCCGTTCTCGCCGACCCGTTCTTCGAACTTCCTGGCGCGCCACTGAAGGATCGCGTTTTCGTACTCGCTGTCTGTCATGAGGGGTAATTATAAGCGAAAGAGGTATGTGGCCAGGGGCAGGCCTGTCCCTGGATGAAGTTTTCAAAAGTGCTAATAGATGAGCCCGCCTCATGGCGGGCCCATCGTGGTCAATGACCTGGGCAAATCACTCTTCCAGCGTGCTCAAGTCTCCCTCGGGCAGTCCCTGGGCCCTGGCCTTCAGTACACGCCGCATGATCTTGCCGGAACGTGTCTTGGGCAGTTTGTCCACGAATTTGATATCTTCGGGACGGGCGATCGGACCCATGTGAGTGGCGACGTGCTGGCGCAGTTCCTCGGCCAGCTCCGGCGAAGGTGCAAAGCCGGCCCGCAGAAGGACGAAGGCGTGGATGCCCTGGCCCTTGACCTCGTGTGGCAGGCCAATCGCGGCCGACTCGGCAACAGCCGGATGGCTGATCAGGGCCGACTCGACTTCCGCGGTTCCCAGCCTGTGTCCGGAGACCTTGATCACATCGTCCACGCGCCCGATAATCCAGAAATAGCCATCCTTGTCGCGTTTGGCAGAGTCGCCGGTGGTGTATTTGCCCGGGTTCTTGGACCAGTACTGGCTCACGTAGCGATCCGGGTCGCCGTAAATGGTGCGCAGCATGGCCGGCCATGGATTTTTGAGCACAAGATAGCCCTCGGTCCCATCCGGGACGGGATTGCCGTGCTCGTCCACGATCTCCGCCTCCTGCCCAAAGAAGGGACGTGTGCCGGAGCCGGGCTTGAGGGGTGTCGTGGGGGTAGGCGTAATCATGAACATGCCCGTCTCGGTCTGCCACCAGGTATCCATAATGGGACATTTCTCCTTGCCGATGACGCGGTGATACCACTTCCACGCCTCGGGGTTGATCGGCTCCCCGACGGAGCCCAGCAGCCGGAGCGAGGAAAGGTCGTGCTTGTTGGGCCAGGCTTCGCCGAAGCGCATCAGCCCGCGGATGGCGGTCGGGGCGGTGTACAGGATCGTGATCCCGTAGCGTTCGACGCACTGCCACCAGCGGTTGGGGTAGGGATACATCGGTCCGCCTTCGAACATGAAGGAGGTCGCGCCGGTCAGCAGGGGGCCGTAGACGATGTAGGAATGACCGGTCACCCAGCCGGGATCGGCTGCACACCACCAGCGGTCTTCGTCCTTGATGTCGAAGACGTATTTGAGCGTGGAGTACGTGCCGACCATGTATCCGCCGTGGGTGTGGACGATTGCTTTGGGTTTGCCTGTCGAGCCGGAGGTGTAAAGGATGTAAAGCGGGTCTTCTGCATCCATGACTTCCGTGGGGCATTTGCCGTTGGCGATGGGCAGGGCCAGCATGTCGTGATACCAGTGATCGCGGCTCGACTCCATCGGGACCTCGTGACCGATCCGTTTGACGACGATCACATTCTCGACCGAGGGGCAGCGCTTGAGGGCCTCATCGACCGTGCGCTTGAGCTCGACGACCTTGCCGTTGTTGTAGCTTCCATCCATCGTGATGACCAGCTTCGACTGGCTGTCATCGATGCGGCCCTGCAGTGAGTCGACGGAGAAGCCGCCGAACACCACCGAATGGATTGCCCCGATCTTGGCGCAGGCCAGCATGGCAAAGACGATCTCCGGGACACGCCCCATGTAGATCGTGACCCGGTCGCCTTTGCGAACCCCCATGGCCTTGATGATGTTGGCCATGCGGTTCACTTCCCGGTTCATGGCGTAGTAGGAATAGGTCTGATGCAGTTTGCCGTCTTCGCTTTCCCAGATCAATGCCAGTTTGTTTTTGCGATAGGTTTTGAGATGCCGGTCGATTGCATTATGGACGATGTTGGTCTTGCCTCCGACGAACCACTTAAAGAACGGCTTGTCGGAATCGTCCAGGACCCTATCCCACTTCTGGAACCATTCCAGTTCTTCGGCCTCGGCCGCCCAAAACCCCTGGGGATCCTGCAGGGCTTTGGCAGCCATGCCGTCCCAGTCTTTCACGATTGCCTGTGCGCATACGTCTTCGGATGGATAATACACTTCACCATCCAGGTTTTGTCCGTTATTCCTGGCCATAACACCTCTCCTCCTCCAAATAAAATAAACTAGGCTATTTTACTCCTGTTTATAAAATTTTCAATTCCCCGTGGGAAATCTGCCGCAGATGCAGATATTCGGGCTGCCAGGATCAGTTCTCAAAAGCTCGTACGTTGTTATCCTTTCCTGACGATTGTCAAGCACGCGGGAGAGCAAAATCACTCGACCTGAGTGCTTCTTCGCCATAGACTGGCAGGGATATCAGAGAGAGGAACCATGCCTAGAATCCATCACCGATTTTTTTCTGCCAGCCTGACTGCAATCCTTGTTCTGAGCTCATTATTTTCGGCTTGTACGCCCACTCAGGCGACTCCCACCGAAATCACCCCTTCGCCTGCGCCCACGCCCAATCCGACCGGCACTCCCACTGCAACGCCTGTCCCTTTGCCGGAAATAACCCTGAAACCGGGCGATATGTATTTCAGCGTCGACGGCAGGCAGAGTTTTATCTTCTCACGCAACCTGGCCGGCTATGAGACCTGGCAATATGATGAATTACTGGGTTTGATCCAGGATAGTGGCAGTATATTGGTGCGCATCCAGCTGGATAGCCTGGGAACCGGAATAACTTCAGACGGCAAGGTTGACGAAGCCTGGGCCAGGAAATGGGAGCATGTCTTTGCCAGGGCTCAGGACAGCGGGATCAATGTTCTGCCCGTATTTTCGGGCTGGTTTGATTGGAACAATGGCAATCCCGACTACGGTTATTCTACCTGGGAAGACAATGCCTTCAACGCGGCCAAGGGTGGTCCAGCCGCCGATCCCGGGGAGCTATTTCAAGCGGACTCGGCTACCCAAAAAATGTGGTTCGACTGGATGAAGACCCTGGTCGAACGCTGGCACGATCAGGAGAATATCGCGGCCTGGGAGATATTTTCGGAAGTGAACATTGCCACCGACTCGACCGAAGCCAGCGGCGTGTCCTTTATCGAACAAGCTGCAGCCATCATCCGGAATGCCGACCCACGCGCCCGACCGATCACGGCCTCGCTGGCAGACGTGGGGGAATGGCCCCGCTTTTATCAGAGCAGTGCCATAGATTTTCTGAATATCCACCCGTATCCATACAGGGCGGATATTGACCTGGGAACAAAGGTGATCAGCGACGTACGCAAGTTGCAGGCGGCCTACGGCAAGCCGATCATCATCGGAGAATCGGGGCTGAATGCCTTTTTGCCGGACAGCAAATCCGGATCGGGGGTGCTGCCGAATGCGCAGCTGGGACTCAAACATGCAATCTGGTCGGAGCTGGTATCGGGTGCCATGAATGGACGGTCCCTGTATTGGGAGGATAGTTTTGCCATCTTCTTTCCAACCCTGAGCTGGGATTACCTCAAAAAGAGTACAGAGTTGGAACGACCTGTGGTTGCTTTTACACAGGACGTGGATTTTGCCGGTTTCGCACCTCTGCCCGTCATGTTCCCGGCAGGGACGAAAGTGTGGGGCGCGGCTGTAGGCAATGAGAAAGCAGTCATTGGCTGGTTCCGCGATGCAAACTGTGAACCCCCGAATTGGCCGGTTCAACCTGTTATTTCCGGACAAACTGTCACCATTACCGTACCCGGTTCAGCCTCCGAGTGGAAAATCGACTTTTACGATACCAAAACTGGAACGGACATCATCAGTTCAACAATTACGACTCGCCAGGGAGACAACGTCATAATCCTCCTGCCCGATTTCACAGATGACATTGCGTTCAAAATGTACCCTCGTGACTGAAACTACATTCGCTACAAAAATTGAAATCTCCTGCATTTCGCAGGAGATTTCAATTTAACTCGATCTTTAGGATCAAATGGACGATATTGAGCATCTCAACATTCCGGCTCCCTAGGCGAGGATCGAATTCCAATCCAGCTCGTGAACCGATTTGCCTAACCGGTGGTCGTCTTCCACCACATGGTATTCGACACTTGTAAAGAGCTTTTGCACGATCGCGCGCACGGGTTCGAGTGGCACGACGGTATCCCGCGTCCCGTGGATCACGATCGTCGGAACAGGAACAGGTTTCGGCTGAGGCAGAGAGGCGAGCGGGTCGAGCATTAGGGCCGGGGCCAGCAGGACCAGTTTCCGCACCTGATCGGGATGCTCGAGCGTGAACATTGTGCCCATCAAGCCGCCATACGAGGAGCCGATCGGCACCCAGTCTTTTTGGTCTGTCAGGATGGAGTAGAGCTGGCGCATCCGTTCATCGAACGAGCCGGTGAAATCGGGTGTGAGCATGCCTGGAAACCATTCCCGGAACAGGCGGGCCTTGCCGCTGTTGCTGTCGCTTTCACTGCCGTGCAGGTAGATGAGACGGCTAGTGTCGAGCATCTCTCACTCCTTTTTCAGTATGTACCATAGGATCGCCTGGGTCACCGCGCCGACGATGAACAGGCCCGAAGTGACCAGCATCTCGGCGGTGGGGGAGAGCACGAATAGATCTGTGACATAGTACGCGCCGATCAGGCAGGTGACGATGATAAGTCCCCAATCGGTGAAGAGGCCGATGACGAGCGACCCGAGCACTCCACCGACCAGAAACGGCAAAAGCGGCAGTGTCAGAAGGCCGGGCGCAAAGTATTCAACGAGGAAATAGCCTCCCGCCAGAAAGCCGGAGAAGAAAAAACCAGCCCGCTCATGGATGAGTGTGATTCCAGCAGCAATCACTGCCAGTACGGCCATGAAGACGTAGTCTGACCACCAGGGCCACTGGATTGGAAGAAGCGGCGTAAGACGCAAGCCGATTAATGCGGCCATTGCGCCCGCGAAAAAAAAGTTAAGTTCCAGTCCAAGGAATAAGAGTATTGCTCCAATGACGCCTTTTGCAATTTGCATCGTCCGTTTCCTTTCTGGTTATCTGAATACAATACCTCTTCGTTTTTCGATCCTACCTGGATTTGGTCTTGCGGAGCATCTCACGCAAACTGGCCTGGAGTTCCTGGGGCAGTTCAGGCGACATGCGCCGCAGAGCAACCGATGGCAGCGGGCTTTTGGTCTCTTTCAAAATCTGCTGGAGGAAGTAGGTGGTTTCATCCGGCGAGGCTTCAAACAGCGCAATAATCAGTTCCTGTAAATCGAATTGCAGGGTGGCCGGGGAGGCTTTGAGGATCGGCTCCACGATTTCGAAGATGGGAGGCAGGTTGTCGAAGTCCGGGGAGGAGATGAGGGGAACGAGAGCCTGGATGCCGTTCGACCACATGCGCTGGCGGGCCGGGTGCAGCCATTCCTTGACCAGGACCAAAAACAGGTCGGGCGTTTCCTGGCGCAGACGAGTGAGACTGGTGGTCAGCAGGGCGGCGCGGACGCTCGAGTCGCGCACGGTTTGAGTCCAGGCGGTGAGACGTGCCAGCAGTCGTTCCTCCTGGGGTGGGATGCGCCCGAGCAGAAAGGCGGCCAGCAGCCTGGTCTCGAGCCAGCCCTCATCCCAGAGCGCGTCGGCCAGCTCCAGCGCCTGAAGCGGCTGCTTTTCGGCGACCGGGCCAAGCTCCTTTTCGATCTGGCGCAGGACAGCCGGGGGCGTGCGATAGGTCGGCAGGACTGACGAGGGCGCGACACCCTGACTCCGCAGACTGCGGTTGACGTAAAACTCAAGAATCTCGCGCACCTCGCGCAAAAACTCCGCTGGCTGGTCGAAGATATCGGCCACGTGGGCGGTCTGTTTTTTGAGGCGGGTCAGGTCAATCGCGGGCATTTTCCCAGGTTATGAGAGAAAACAGGGCTTCGATTTCAGCCAGAGGCAAAGCGGGAACAGTCCCGCTAAAGTTTTGAACTTCCGGAGCAAGCTCCTGCATCCTTTCACAAAGCTGACGCAGCGATTTTACCTGTCCCTGGCGCGTGGGCCGGAGCTGGCTCAGTGAGCCGCGGGTGTACTTCCATGGTTCCCGATGAATGCGTCTTTCGATTTCATGGACCAATCCGTGCAGGTTCTCGAGCCATTGTATGACGAAAACATCGTCTGCGCGAATAATGTATTTTATCGTAACTGCGGACATCATCCAGAAAAATGCCCACTGCTCCGCCACCGTTTTCCTGCTTTGTTCCAGGTCTTCAGGTCCGGGTGGAGAGGAAACG
>JBAVVF010000154.1:0-5099 GCA_049697155.1 Anaerolineales bacterium | reverse complement strand
TCGAATGATGAAGCGCTCATAGCCCTGGCGTTCGACTTCGACGCCGAAATCCTGCATGTCGGCAATGGTCATGTCCACGTAGGGTTTGGAGTTGAGATCGGTGGCAACTTCTATTTCGACTTGAGCTTTTGCATACGGTGCAACCATCAACAGTGCAGATAAGAACTGGCTGGAGATGTTTCCCGCAATCTTTGTCTTTCCACCCCGTAAACCCTTCGCCTGGATCCTGACGGGAGGACAATTGTTTGTGGCTTCCAACTCCACGCCAAGTTGACGGAGAGCATTTATCAAATCCCGGATCGGCCGTTCCCTCATGCGGGCGTCACCGTCGAGGATGTATTCACCTTTCCCCAGCGTCAGGAACGCAGAAAGGAAGCGCGCCGCGGTCCCTGCGTTGCCGATAAAGAGATCCGCCTGGTTCACAGGGATCTTTCCGCCCAGCCCCGTGACAGTCATTTCGTGATGAACTTCATCGAGTCGAATATCAAAGCCCAGCGTTTGCAGGGCCCTGGCGAAATAATTTGAGTCGTCAGAGAACAGGGCGTTGTTCAGGCAGGTCGTCCCGTCTGCCAGGGAAGCGATCAGCAGGGCACGGTTCGTCAGGGACTTGGAGCCGGGGACACGGACGGTGGCGTGAAGAGGATGGTTAACTGGGGTGATTTGCATGAGGAAAACCAGTAGGCAGTAATCAGTATTCAGTGATCAGTTGTCAGTGATCAGTGATTGGTAAGCGGCACGAGATTGATTGAGGAGCAGTTCGAGTTGTGGATAGTTTTCGGTTTGCAGGGCGTTTTCGATCCGTTCCAGGGAAGTACGGAAGGTTTGGATGGCACTGAGGACATGCTCACGATTCGATTGGAGGATGCCCAGCGTCATGTGGGAAGGGGTTCCTGCCAGACGGCTGGTCGATTTGAAGCCTGTGCCAACGAGCGAAACGAATCCCGGTGGCGTGGAGAGGGCCAGCGCGGAAGACAGCAAAAATGGAAGATGACTCGTCGCGGCAAGGATGCGGTCATGCTCTGCCGCGGGCAACTCGATGAGACGGGCGCCTATGGCTGAAATGATCTTCTCAACGGCGGATTTTGTTCGTTCCGTTGTTCTTTCTAAAGCTGTCACCACGAAGGGAGCACCTGCATATAAATTCGCATCTGCGTTTTCCAGGCCCAATTTCTCCTTCCCGCAGATGGGATGTCCGCCGATCGGGTCAAAGCGGGCAGGCAGAGCAGCCATGGTTCTGACGATGTCCCTTTTGGTCGAACCGAGGTCAAGCACGATGCAGGGATGTTGGGTAAGCGACGGCAGTTTTTCGATAAAGTCCAGGATGGCTGGGACCGGTGTCGCCAGCACAACGAGATCCGCCTGGGGCAGGAGCTTGGCCGGATCGCGGTCAGCCTGGTCAACGATCTTTTGAGCAAGGGCCAACTCAAGGGTCGCGCGATCCGAGTCGATCCCGTACAGCGCGGCGCATTTGCCTTTCAACGCCAGGGCGAGCGAGCCGCCCATCAATCCCAGGCCAACGATCGCAATCCTTGAACCTTGTAGTCGAAAGCCAGCCTCCATGTCGTTCACCAGCCCGCGACCACGGACTTTTTGATGGGAGCGATGCGGCGCCCCATCACTTCAGCGATGGCTCTCACCTGCTTCACCATCTCTGCAAATGCTTCCGGCTTGAGGGATTGTTTGCCATCCGAGGCGGCATGCTTCGGGTCGGGGTGCACTTCCACGATGAGACCATCGGCCCCGGCCGCAATCGCGGCGCGTGCAATCGCCGGGACATAATCCCAGTGGCCGGTGGCATGCGAAGGATCGAGGATTACAGGAAGATGTGTAAGATTTTTCAGGACAGGGATCGCATTAATGTCGGTCGTGTTGCGCGTGGCTGTTTCGAAGGTTCGGATGCCGCGTTCGCACAGCATGACCTGTTTGTTGCCGCCCGCCAGAATGTATTCGGCGGACATCAGCAGTTCCTCGATCGTGGCGGACAGACCGCGCTTGAGCAGGACACTCTTGCGGGTCTCGCCGATCGCCCGCAGGAGATTGAAGTTCTGCATGTTGCGGGCGCCCACCTGCAGGACGTCCACATACTTAACCATGAGGTCCAGCTGAGTCTGCGACATAATCTCGACCACTATGGGCATGCCCGTCTGTTCACGCGCTTCAGCCAGATATTCCAGTCCCGCTTCGCCGAGGCCCTGGAAGGAGTATGGCGAGGTACGCGGCTTGAAGACGCCGCCGCGCAGGGCATTCGCGCCCGCTTCGCGCACAGCCTGAGCCGTTTCGAGGATCTGCGAGCGCGACTCCACGGCGCACGGCCCGGCGATCACGACGATGTCGTTCCCACCCACCTGGAAACCGTCGATCGGGAAGATGGAGTTTTCGGGATGGAACTGCCGCGAGGCAAGCTTGAACGGCTGCGTGATGCGCTTGACCATATCGACACCGTCCAGGACCTCGAACGGCTCGGTCGCGAGGTCATGAGTCTCGCCGATGGCGCCGATCAGGGTGGTTTCCACGCCCTGCGATAAATGCGGGGCGAGTCCTGCCTCCTTGATCTGGTTGATCACATTCTCGATCTGTTGGGGCGTGGAATTGGGTTTCATGATAATCAACATAAGCTCTTCTTCCTTTACTTCGAATTTATTGCGCGGCAACCAGGTCCGGCCGCAGTTTGACGGCGTCGCGCAGATAAACATGTCTGATCTCGGACTGCGGTATCTCCGTGTTCCAATGGACCAGCACGCGGATCACACGCGGCAGGCTGCCGGGCACGGGAATCTCCCGCGCACACATCATCGGCACCAGCCCCCAGCCCATCTGACGTGCACCCTGGGCAGGAAACGTGGAGTTGAGGTCGTCTGTGACGGTGAAGATGGCGCTGGCGACATCTTCAGGCTGCATTCCATCATTCTCTTCGAGGATCGCTTCCAGCAGTTCGCGCGTGGCATGCAGGATGAGATCGGGGTTGTCGGCGCTGACGGTTGTTGCTCCGCGAATTCCACGAATTGTCATAGCTGGCTCCTATGCTCCTGCCCCGGCCCTCTCCCGTCCGTAGAGGAGGTCGGGACGGGAGAGGGGTGAGGAGAAGATAAAATAAAAAGAGCGGGACCGTGTGGTCTCGCTCTCCAGGTAAACAGATCCGTATTCTATCTGCTTAAGCGCCACCAACGGCAACCGTCTTCGGGAGGCCGTAATAAAAGTAGTACACAAACCAGCGGGTCGACTTAAGCATATTGGGCGCAATTCTATGCCAGTGACAGGATTGAGTCAAGAGGGGATTTTGAGAAATAGGTGAAAGCGTAGCCTACATATTTTTCACCACGGAGCACACCGAGTTCACAGAGCTTTTTAAAAAGTCTTCTCCGTGCTCTTAGTGCTCTCAGTGGTGAAATTCATTAACATAACCTTCGAAACACTTCCAGTGTGGCTGCGGCCATTCGCTCGGACGAGAATTTTTCCCAGGCGGCTTTCTGAGCACGCTGACCTATCCGTTTCCGCAAATCCACATTCCGCAACAGGAAGCCAAGCTTTTGAGCGAGATCGATACTGTCCTCTGGACGATGCAGCAGTCCTCCCTGCGTGGCATTGACCCACTCCGGGTAGGCTCCATGATCGGGCTGGACGACCGGCACGCCGGCTGCAAGCGCTTCGAGGATGGATATCCCCTTCGGCTCGCGATAGGTGGCCGGGACCGAGAAGACATCGATCTGGCGGAAGAAGTCCAGCTTGGCGGTGCGGTCCAGTGTGCCTAACAGCTTGACCCGATCTTCCAAGCCATTGTTTTTGATCGTCCTGCGGATGCCATTGATGTAGGTTTCATAGGCCCGGCTGAAATAGCCGCCGGCCACCAGCCGCAGATCCGGGAATTCCCCCGAACGCACCAGTCCGATGAACGCATCCACAAGGAGATGCAGTCCCTTCTCAGGGACGAAGCGGGCCAGGAAGCCGATCGTCGGCGGGCGGGATGAAGATGCGTCGGCGGCCAGGCTGCGGTAATCCTCCAGCGCGATCCCCGGCCAGACCACGTCCACTTTGGAGCGGTCCAGCCCGACCCATTTCGAGAACATGTCCGCATAATATGTGCTGATGGCCAGGAATCGATCCACATCCCGGGCACGCTCGTGGATCAAACCCAGAGCTTCACGTTGATACGGCTCAGGCATGCCCTCCAGAAAGATATCCTCGCCATGCAGCCCACAGGTGATGGGAATGTTGAGGGAACGCTTGAACTCGCGCGCGATCCCGATCAGCAAAGTATTCGTGATATGGATGACATCCGGCTGATAGGTTGACTTGATCCAACCGACCAGTTCCGCGAGCAGCTCGCGCTGGTTTCCATCTTCCCCCTTCAACATGGAAATGGTCATTTCAGCATTGGCCTTGGGATCGACCGCCGAGCCGATATCGAAGTGAGGCAACAGGCGAAGGATGGCCTGTGAACCGGCAATTCGAAACAAAAGGTCACGTCCGAAGAACGGCCGGGGATACTTCTGCATCAAATAGGCTTTGATGCCGCCGTAGAATATCCTTGGTTCGCCGACGTTTTCCTCATCCAGCCGCATCGGGGTATACAGCGGGAACAGACTGACATCCTCGCCCGCGGCCTTCAGCGCCGCGGCCAGCGCATTGTCGTGCATGCAGCTACCGCAATACATATTGGCCGCGCCCGTGGCGATATAAATGATTTTCATTATTTCTTTCCGAGGACGATTTCGACAGGCAGGCCCCACATGGAAGAATTGCTGACATCCTGGATCACAAACCCACTTTGTTCGAGCGCCTGCCTTGCAAAGATCGGACGGCAATCGGCGTAGTCCGGCATGTGCTCGTGAAACCATTCATACATGCGGACGGCCATCCCCGGCGGATTCGTCTTGGTCATCGAGACGATCGCGGCCCGGCCGCCGGGCTTCAGGATGCGCTGACATTCCCCCAGCACGCGCGGGATCTCGGGGTTATCGAACAATTCCAGGGTGAAGCTCATAAACACGCCGTCCAGACTGCCTGATTCGATAAAGTCCATGCTGGCGGCATCGCCCAGGTGCAGATCGACCCGGTCGTTCAGTCCTTCCTGCTGCAGTCGTTGGCGCGCGATGTCCAGC
>JBAVVF010000153.1:0-1614 GCA_049697155.1 Anaerolineales bacterium | reverse complement strand
CCTCGGCTGTTTTCGCGATACATTGATCCAAACCGATCGGGTGCATCTTCCCGCCGGTCGCCAGGATGCTGCCCGTCTTCAGGCAGTTGAGCTTGCGGAACTCGACCGCGTCCATGCCGATCTGCCCGGCAAGCTCATCGATGCACTGCTCCAGGCCGGAGTGCATCTCCGGCATGCCGAAGCCGCGCATCGGCCCGCCGACGGGATGGTTCGTGTACACACAGTAACTATCGCCTTTGACGTTGGGTACTTCGTAGGGACCCGTGCAGCTATAACCGGCGGCCCGCGCGATATTCACGCCGTATTCGGTATAGGCTCCGCCGTCCCAATAGAACCTGTTTTCCATGGCAAGCAGCCTGCCATCCTTGTCGCAGCCCATCTTGAAGTGCGCGACCAGCCCCTGGCGCACAAAGGCGGTGTAGAACTCCTCTTCGCGCGTCAGCCGCACCTTGACGGGATGTCCCTTGACCTTCATGGCAATCGCAACTGCAAGCGATTCCATGCTGACGCCGGCCTTGCCGCCGAAGCCTCCGCCGACCGCGGGGGAGATCACGCGCATGTCACTCTGGGACAATCCCAGCGATTGAGCGATAAGGTTGCGCTGTGCAAACGGCGACTGCGAGCTTGTCCAGAGTGTCACCTCGCCCTTTTCGTCAACTTTCGAAATGGCGATATGCGGCTCAAGCGGGACGTGCTGGATGTGGGGGATGCGGTAGGAACGTTCGACGACCGCCGCGCACTTGTCCCAGGCGGTATCGACATTGCCTTTGCGAAGCTTGAAGTGATTGGAAATGTTCGTCCCCGCTTCGGGAAAGATGAAACCGGCCACCACATACTTTTCAAGGTCGGGGTGCAGGATCGGTGCTTCGGGGCTGACGCCGAACTCAGGATCGAGGACCGGCGGCAAAACTTCATATTCCACCTCGATCAGGTCGAGGGCCTTCTGGGCGATCTCCTCGCTGACGGCGGCCACGCCCGCGACCGGGTCGCCGACGTAGCGCACGCGGTCGCGGCAGAAGATGAAGCGGTCCTGCAGGTACAGCCCGATGTAGCCGGGAAAATCCTTCCCGGTGACGATGGCTTTGACGCCGGGCAATGCCTGGGCCTTCGAAACGTCGATCTTTTTGATGAAGGCGTGCGGGTGCGGGCTGCGCTTGATGCGGGCATGCAGCAGCGCATTCCCGAACTGCAGGTCATCGGTGTAGACCGTCGCCCCGGTGACTTTGTCACGCGCGTCGATGCGCGGTTTGCTCTCGCCAACAGGAGTGGAAGTATTGGTTGTACCAGGTTGAGACATGAGCCATCTCCTTCAGTCGGATGCCACAGGCGCGGCAGCCATCTTCAGCGCGGCGGCTTTCCTGACCGCCTCGACAATGCGCATGTATCCGGTGCAGCGGCACAGGTTTCCGACCAATGCCTCACGGATCTCTTCCTCGCTCGGGTTCGAATTCCGGTTCAGCAGGGCCCGGGACGAAATCAAAATACCGGGGGTGCAGAAGCCGCACTGGACTCCGCCGGCGTCGATGATCGCTTCCTGGATCGGGTCGAGGTGTTTCTCGCCCGCCAGTCCCTCCACGGTGACGATCTGTGCGCCGTCGCATTCGACGGCCAGGA
>JBAVVF010000152.1:0-10204 GCA_049697155.1 Anaerolineales bacterium | reverse complement strand
ACCACCCATACAGGCCAGATTGGAAAAATATCGATGGATAGCTTTGGCTCGATCCCACCGGAAACCTGGTTGCTGGTGGGAATATAGATCATTTGAATGCAGCATACAATAAAAACAAGCAAAAGCCGTTTGCTTGATGTCAAAGCGAAGCCGTTTTCCTTTGGCATTTCAATGGAATAGGATGGCGAACTCACCGTGCACCTCTATATTGCCAAGAATACAATAATATCGAAAACACAGCCATGGGGGAATTCATCTGGGGGAGACTAACTACTGTAATCTACGAAACTTTAGTCATCCTGTTGCACGATTACCGCCCGTACATCGTCGGTGAAGTTCTCAAGGTCGTCCAGGCGCTGATTGATCCGATCGGCGTCGAGGGGGATTCTCCGGGAAACCACCCGGGAGGTGTCCAGCACTTTTCGCCGGGCCATGTCGATCAGCAGGGGCAGTTCCCGCAGGAGATGATCGTTCGAGCCGATGATTTCGGCCTCATAGCCGATCAGTGTTTGATAAGTGTGTACTTCCAGGGGGATCTGGCTGATGCCGACGATCACGGCCCGGCCCAGCACGCCGAGCGATTCGACGGTCTGTTTCATGGTCGCTGGCAGGCCGATCATCTCCAGGGCGACGTTCACACCGCGGCCTTTTGTCAGCCTGCGGATCTCCTCCACGGCATCGGCGCGCCCGGCGTCGATGGGGATGGCCTGATATTCCGAGGCCAGTTCGAGTTTGTCCGGTTTGATGTCGACGGCATAGACTTCGCTGGCGCCCAGGGCCCGGGCCAGCTGGATGGCGGAAAGACCGAGTCCGCCCACGCCGAAGACGGCCACTGTTTCCCCGGCCCTGAGCCGGCCCTTGTGGAGGGCGTGCAGGGCGGTCGCCGAGGCGCACATCAGGGTCGCGCCCTCTTCGAAAGAGATTTCATCGGGCAAAGGGTTCGCGTTGCGGGCAGGCACGGCAATGTATTCCGCGTACCCGCCGTCGACGTGATGACCGATCATCTTTACCGCGGCACAGAATTGTTCATTGCCTGCCTTGCAGTGCTGACAATTTCCGCAGGAGATGTTGTAGTGCAGACAAACGCGCTCCCCGGCCTTGACGTTCGTCACCAGCCGGCCGGCCAGCTCCACTTCACCGGCCACCTCATGCCCAAGCGTGATGGGCAGGCTGCCCATGCCTGAGCGCCCGGCCCGGTAATGCGCGTCCGAATGACAGATGCCGGCGGCGCGCACGCGTACAAGGATATCTTCGTGACCAATGGCAGGAATGGGAATATGCTGCAGCTGCAGCGGCATGCCCGGCCCGATCATGCGGACAGCTTTCATGGAATCTCTCCTCCGGGAACAGCTTAAGTCCTGAAAGGATACCATGAAAAAAGAATTGGACGGCCTTTTCGGGCCGCCCAATTGCCGTTGGTCTATTGACTAAGACAAGACTCCAAGTTCATCCAGCGAGCGATGCAGCTGCTCGGGGTCGCGATACACCCGGAAGGCACCTGCCCGGCTCAATTCATCTTCCCCATAGCCTCCGGTCAGCAAGCCGATGCCCAGCATCCCGGCCCGCCGGGCTGCCAGCAGGTCCCAGACGGCGTCGCCGACGACGTAACAATCGCCCGCGCCGACGCCCATCCGCTGCTGGCAGGCCAGGAAGAGATCCGGCTCCGGTTTGGCGCGCAGGACATCGCCGCGTTCGACCACGACGGTTCCAGCCTGAATTCCAAGTACATCCAGGGATGCATCGATTTCAGGTCGCCGGCCCGAGGTTGCAATTCCAAATAAGATACTATTCGAGTAAAGAAATCGAAGCAGTTCGACCGCCCCGGGCAGGGGCCGCCGCTGGGGGAGGAGCTGGTCGAAGAGTTCCCCGTGCCGCCGCTGGAGCGATTCCTCTTCCTCTGCGCCGATCTCACGTCCAAGTTCGCGCTTGATCGCACGGATAAAGAGTCCGCCGCTCATGCCGATCTTGCGGTGAATGCGCCAGCCGTCGATGTCCATGCCTGCCTCGGTGAGTGCCTGTTGCCAGGCAAAGATGTGGGCGTAGACCGTATCGACCAGCGTGCCATCCAGGTCAAAAATAAGTGCCTGCATATCATCCTCCGAAAAATATCAAACTAGCGGCCGGGGTGCTGAAGAGAGGCGTCCCGCGATCTGGCTGATCAGAAAAACGCCGATGAGCAGCACAAGAACAACGCCATAGGCCGAGCGGATGCCAACCGCATCCGCAAAACCTCCCAATGCCAGAGGCAGAGCCAGAAGTGCCGTGCCGGAGGCCAGCGTGGCGCGCGCGCTGGCCTGGACTGTGCTTCCGCCCGCGGCGCCGATGGCGAGCGAAAGGAGCAGCGGATACATGCTGGCGACACCCAGGCCGGTAAGAAACAGGCCGCTCAATCCAATGAAAACATTCTCCGCTCTCCAGAAGATCAGAAAGCCCATGCCTGCAATCAGGATGGAGATAAGAACAACAGGGCGTGTCGAAAACCGCTGTACCAGCCGGCTGCCGGCCAAACGTCCCAGGATCATCCCGGCCAGAAACAAGCTGACAGCCTGGGCGGCGCCGGCTTTGACCATTCCCAGCACATTCTCCACGTAATCGGCGCTCCAGAAAATCATGCAGAATTCCACCGAGACGGCCAGGACGAGTGCCAGCCAATATACCCAGAACAACATCGGCAGAGGTCGATCGAATTGGACAGGCTCTACGGCAGCGGAAGAGGCTGTCGGGGATGCACTTTTTCCCAGTCCAAGGAATAGGAAAAGCGGCGTCATGGCAACAAGTCCTGGCGCCCAGCGCCAGGTGCCGGTCAGGCCGGCAGACCATCCCACCATCAGCGCCGCGGCGGAGGCGACCAATGATGCAATGACATTCGCCTCCGAGAGCGCCACCGCGCGCATCTCGCCGTGCTGATCGGAAAGCGCTGCCGGAACGATGGCCAGGATCAGCGAGCCGACCAGTCCCATCAGGAAGCAGGCGCCGATCGTGATGACCGGGCTCCTGCCCACCAGTAAGAGAAAGGCACTCAGGCTGATGCCGGCCATCCCAACCCACAGCGAACGCCAGCGACCCATCTTTCGGATTGGCAGGTGCCCACCGAAACCGATCAGGAGAATGCCCACAGCAAAGGCTGAGGAATGGAAGCTGTTTACGGTGTATGACAGGCGGAGCTCGTCTTTCAGGAAGAGGGCGATTGGACCCAGGACATTGAGAAAGTATCCATAGAAGGCCAGGGCGAAGTAAGCCAGCCAGGTAAAACGATCGCGATGAAAGGTGTGAGGCATGGGGAAATTGTATCGCGGTTCGGTGGAATAAATCGGCGGACTGACCCGCAGGGTGCTTCGCGAAATCCTGCCTCAGGCCGGAAGTCCGCTCAAGCGGACTCCCTGGTTAGCCTGCCGGGCTTGCATACACTGTGCAGGGGACTTTCGTCCCGGCGAGGTTGGATGGATCTTTCATAACGTATGCAGTTCATCATCTGCGTTTGAATGGAAAAGCCTCGGAGACATCACTCTCCGAGGCTATACTCTTTAATGTGGACAATAAATTATGTGAAGCACCCGCGATATCGGGATTGTGCTCTTCTAACCAGTTTCCAAATTGACTTTTAGGGGCTCTACATCAATTCGATAAATATTCCTTAAGCGCTCAACTTCACGCTGAAACCTTTCCCGGCATGTCTCGTCGTCGTGGTTGCTGGGGGAATCTGTAACCAGGATACATCGTTCGACATTTGCTCGCAGGAGCTGCGACTCGCCAAAACATAAGGCATCCGGGACTCCCAGCTTGGTGTGATCGGCGATGATAATCCGATCCCTGGCAGCCTTCTTGAAGATTGCTTCTTTTACAGAGAGTTCCTCCGTGTTGCCGTGACAGAAAAGTCCTTTGTCCGCCACCATGGAACTGACAGCCACGATCGTAACACGCGGGAAGAAATTATTGTACGACATCAGTGTCTGCGGCCCAAACAATGCATTGAGGTCCTGGTCGTACCTGCCGCCTGCCAGCACGATATTGACCATCGCCTCTCTGGGGACGCCGCGTACCAGAATGTCAAATGCCTTGTAGTTGTGGGTCATGATCGTAAAATGTGTGCTCTCGGGGTCGTCCTGGGCCTTTTTTGCTATTTCCTCCGCAATCGGATAGGAAGAAGTGCCTGCATCCAGCAAAATGGAGTCTCCTTCGTGCAGTAGGTTGGCAACAACATATTTCCCAACCGCCCGCTTGGCTGCCATCTGGACGTTTTCACGCGTTGCAAAGAAAGTACTTGAAGGCGACTGCTGTATGCTGGGTGCACTCTCTTTTTTGCTCATGGCTGTCTCCTCAACCCTTCAGGGTTTGATCAATGACATTCGATATCACTTCGGAAAAGTTGTCAATTCCATATTGGATGTTGATGCAATGAACATTGTCTGCGTGCGGCCGGCGGACGGGATGCTGGGTTTTCAAGCCGGAGTTACGTAATCGTTCGATGACTGTTTTACTGGTTAGGGCAGGATCCACCACGATTAATTGCAGGGGCTGCTTGCGCTGCGCATTGGCGGATAACAGGATATGCATGACATCATTGTCTCGAAAACTGAATCCGATGAAGAGTGCTACCGTACAGTTCAGGAGCATTTCATTGAGTTTTCTAAAGCCATAGGCATGCGGATTTGATCCGAGCGAGCCTTCGCACCCGGGATATATGGCGCAAAGGTTCGCCAGCGAATGCTCGGGAATATCGTTCCTGCAATATTGAAGCATGGCCTGCTCTGAAGAATCCCAGTACCAGGATACACAGCCATGTAACCTGTATAAATGGATTCCTTCCGGCTGGGCTTCGTATTCCCGCTCGTTCCAGATTGCTTCTTCCTGTGTGCAACCGGCAAAGCCATTCACAAGTTTTAGGGCAGGCTTTGAACGATTACCAAACTCCGCCGTAAGGTCTTCGAGCAACAGATCATAATTCGTGGTAAATATCGGTAAATAGGGCGCCTGGCTGTTGTTCCTGACTGCCAGGAGACGGTAGAATTCAAACAATTCACACATCGGACCATAGTTCGGATCGCTGGGCTGACGGCTCGCCTTTACCTTGTTGGCAGAATAATGCCGTACCGTCGTAACGGTAAGGTCGTGGATCGCGTCTTCGACCGTCTGCGCGAAATAGGCAAATTCGCTCCATTGGACTGTGCTTTTTAGGAATCTCGACCGCAAAACATCATCCACCCGGAGTACATGCCAAAGCCGGGTATAGTCGTTGAGCGCCCACAGGAAATTGTCGTGGGTTGTGGCTTTATTGACAATATGCAGGGATTGCTCAATATCCTTGAGCAGCGTCTGGGTTGTACTATGCAGCTGCCCCAATCTTTCCTGATTGCGAATTTCATCGCTAAATATCAAATCTGGAAATCCGGCGAAGGTGTGATAGCCGGCGACGGCTGATGCCCCCGCGCCGAGAAAGAGCACGATTTTGGGAAGAGCAGTAGTCGAATGCATAATGATATCCCGTTGCTTCTGACTGGTCTGACAACCCTAGCCAAACAATGTTGTTTGCCATAATAAGTATAGCACTGTGTTAATAAATCATAAAGCCTCAGAGACTCATCATCCCCGAGGCTTTTCTGTTTCACTGCCTACTGAATACTGCTTACTCTCTCACATAATCATCCGGCAGCCAGCAGCACAGGACCAATTCCCTGGCCGCCTTGACCTCATCCATCCGGCCGAATTTCGTGGTGCTCGGCGCGCTGTGGAGCAGCTCGGGCCGGGTCTTGGCTTCCTCGGCGATCCTGACCAGGGCCTCGGCGAAGGCATCGAGGGTGTCCTTGTTCTCGGTCTCGGTCGGCTCGATCATCAGCGCCTCGTGGACGATCAGCGGGAAGTAGTTTGTGGGCGGATGGAAGTTGTAATCCATCAGGCGCTTGGCGATGTCCAGAGCGCGGACATCCGAGCCTTCGAATCGTCCTTCCGCGACAAACTCGTGCATGCAGATGCGGTCGAACGGGACGTGATAGGTATCGCGCAGCTTGGCGAGCAGATAGTTCGCGTTCAGCACTGCATATTGAGCGATGTCTTTCAGTCCATCGGGTCCGTGCATGGCGATGTAGGTAAAGGAGCGGACAAAGCCGCCGCCGAAGTGCCCGTGGAAGGCTTTCATGCGCCCAATGGATTTGGCGGGTTTGACGAAGCCATACAACGGAGCTGTCTCATCGTCAGCTTCTTCGAGGATGCCGACCAGCGGCTCGGGCAGGAAGTCTGCCAGCCGCGCCGCAACCCCGACGGGGCCCACACCCGGTCCGCCGCCGCCGTGCGGGACGGCGAAGGTTTTGTGCAGGTTGAAGTGCATCACGTCGAAGCCCAGGTCACCGGGGCGGACGATGCCCAGCAGGGCGTTGAGGTTGGCGCCATCGCCGTACATCAGTCCGCCGCAGCCGTGCACCAGTTCGATCACTTTTTCGATGTTCTCATCGAAGAGACCGAGCGTGTTCGGGTTGGTGAGCATCATCCCGACGACGGTATCGTCACAGACCGCTTCGAGAGCTTTCAAGTCGACATTGCCGCGCTCATCGGAGGGGACCTGCACGATCTGCAACCCCATCATGCCGGCCGAGGCGGGATTGGTCCCGTGGGCGGAGGTGGGGATGATCATCTTGACGCGCTTTGCGTCGCCGCGTGACTTGTGATAGGCGCGCATCATCAGCACACCGGTGAACTCTCCGTGTGCACCCGCCGCGGGCTGCAAGGTCACGGCTGCGAAGCCGCCGATCTCCTTGAGCCATTCCTGTAAGGTGTACATTAATGCAAGATTGCCCTGCACGGTTTCAATCGGTTGAAGCGGATGCGTGTGCAGGAATCCCGGCAGGCGGCAGGTATCTTCATTGATCTTCGGGTTGTACTTCATCGTACACGAGCCGAGCGGATAGAAGCCGGTGTCCACGCTGTAGTTGAAGCTGCTGAGATGCATGTAGTGCCGGACCACGTCCACTTCGGCAAGCTCGGGCAGAGGCAGGTCCGGGCGGAGCAGCTCTTTGGGAGGCAGAGCCGTCGCGGGGACGTCGGAGGCGGGCATCGTCACGCCGGTCCGCCCGGGGGAGGAGAGGTCGAAGATGGTCGGTTCGACGATCTTCGGCGTCTTGTCATTCGCGCTGAGCGGACTGGCCCCTTCGGGCCGAGCAGTCGCAGTCGAAGCGCTAACCATGGCTCACCTCCGATAAGACTTCCACAAGCACATCGATATCTTCCTTGCTGTTCATCTCGGTCACGGCGATCAGCATGTGATCCTTGAGGGCGGGGTAATCCTGCCCGAGATCGTAGCCGCCGAGGATGCCGTGCTCGAGCAGATGCGCATTGACTTCCGCGACAGGCCGATTGACACACAGCGCAAACTCGTGGAAGAAAGGCTCACTGAAGCACAGACCCATGCCGTCGATCTGGCTGAGCTGCTGCGCGGCGTAATGTGCTTTTTGGTAACAAAGCTCCGCAACCTGGCGCAGACCTTTCTTGCCAAGCAGCGAAAGGTAGACGGCGGTTCCAAGGGCGATCAGGCCCTGGTTGGTGCAGATGTTGGACGTGGCGCGTTCGCGTTTGATGTGCTGCTCGCGGGCGGTTAATGTCAGGACGTACGCGCGCTGCCCGCGATTGTCGACGGTCTCACCGACCAGGCGGCCGGCCATCTTGTGGACGAAGTTCTTGCGGGTCGTGAAAAAGCCGACGCTCGGTCCGCCGTACCACATCGGGATGCCGAGCGGCTGACCGTCGCCGACGACGACGTCCGCGCCCATGGAACCGGGCGTCTTGAACAAGGCCAGCGCCGTGGGGTTGGCCACGACGCAGACCAGCGCACCTTTGGCGTGCGCGGCTTCGATGAGCTTTGTGTAATCGTAGACGCGCCCGAAGAAATCGGGGTACTGCACGACGAGCAGGGAAGTGTCCTCGTCGATCAGGTTTGCCAGATCATCGGGCTGCGAATCAAGATTGGTATTCGGGTCGTCGCCCGCCAGCGTCAGTTCCATGCCCTGGACGTACGTGCGGATGACCGCCCGATATTGCGGGTGGACGGTGGGGGAGACCACAACCTTTTTGCGCTTGCCGCGGAACTGGGCGTACGCGAGATTCACGGCTTCGGCTGTGGCAGTCGCACCGTCGTAATGCGAGGCGTTGGAGACGTCCATGCCGGTCAGTGCTGCCATCAGGGATTGATATTCGAAGATGGCCTGCAGCGTGCCCTGTGAGATCTCCGGCTGGTAGGGAGTGTAAGCGGTGTAGAATTCGCCGCGCCGCAGGATATGGTCGACGACCGAGGGGATGTAGTGATTGTACATGCCCGCGCCGAGGAAGGAGATCAGGTCACTCTGCACGTTCTCATTGGCCTGCGCAAGACCCGACAACTCCTGCATGGCTTCCATTTCGGTCAGCGCGGGAGGCAGATTCAATTGTGGGAAGCGATGTTTGGCCGGGACCGCCTCGAACAAGTCATCCAGCGACTTGACGCCGACTGTCTCCAGCATCGCATCCCGTTCTTTGGGGGAAATAGGAATGTATGTCATGGTTGAATACCGAGCAGTTGGGTGGTCTGCTTTTAGCTTTTAGCTTTTAGCATTTAGCACTTAGCCTGGAGTCAGGCACTGGCAGCTAATTGCTAACGGCTAATGGCTCCTCTCCTCACAATACTTCTCGTATGCGCCGAAATCCATCACATCACCGGGCGCGCCGCCTTCCACCTTGACCATCCAGCCTTCGCTGTAGGGATCGGAGTTGAGTGTCTCGGGCTTGTCGGATAGCCCTTTGTTGACGGCGGCCACTTTGCCGCCAGCCGAGGCATAGATTTCAGCAGAGGCTTTGACCGATTCAACGGAGGCAATCGGTTTGCCGGCTTCGATGGTATCGCCTTCATCGACGAGGATCTCGACAAAAACAATGTCGGAAAGCTGAGACTGGGCATAGTCGCTGATTCCCATCGCGCCGGTCGCGGGGTCGAACCACTCGTCGGACTTGGTGTATTTCAGATTGGCAGGTGCGTTCATGAGGTTTTGCTCCTTTAGAAATTCTGGAGTCCAGGAGCTTGTTCCTGAAGGTTTCGACAGCAAGCTGTCGGACTCCATACGATATTGGCGATTAAAAGAAAAAGGCGCACGAGTATGATCGCGCGCCTCTGTAATTGGACCTGAGAGATTCACTTAGTTCCTTAGTTTGGTAGTTTTGTAGTTGTATAGTCTCAGAACTACACAACTATCGAACTACAAAACTATCCAACTAAATTTTCACCGTCGGTATCCCGCGCGGGACTTGAGCCTGCAGGGGATTTTCCAGAGTTCGTTTGGGACAGGGTCCTTTTGCCTGAGAGTTTCGTCTGGGTTCGCCTGTTCCAGACTTGCACCTTCGGCGTCCCGCGTGATCGCGGGATCTCTTCCCTGCTACCCATTAGGTTATTACATCCATTGTATGGGCGAGGGGAACGAGAGTCAAGAGGATAAATATCATCTTATTTACGTACCTCTCCAGCCTGGACAATTGAGTTTGCTTTCGCAACTCATGAGATGAGCGGCCAAAATAAAGACTTCCGAGTTTTGTCTGGCTCGGAAGTCTCTGACAGGCTGTTATTTCGCTACTTTGCGTGCTCGTTTCGGTTTGGCCGGAGCCTCTGCGGGTTGAGGCGGCTCGGGGGCCGGGGCGCCCTCCACAGGCCGAAACTCTTCCGGCGCGGCGGGAGCGACCATTTCCGGAGCAGGCACGGGTGCAGGCTCAGGGACCGAGGCGGGTATGGCTGGAACGACCGGTGCCGTCGGCACAAACGTCCCATTTAGCTGTGCAAAATAATCCCGGACCGTGATGTCGTTGTAGAAAACCAGCGCGAGAATGCCCACGACGACCGAGAAAACGTTGAGCGCCAGAATGCAGACAATTTCAAGGATCGCAATCGTGGTCGAAGGTTGGACGGCCTGCGGCGGATTGCTCAGCAATTTTGCCGCGTAGATGATCTCGAAAATGCCCAGAACGGTGGGCAGGACCGTGAAGGGTGTGCAGAGCAGCCCGACGACTGTCACTGCTACGCTCAGCGAAGCTATGAGCCCCCAGAAAAGATTGACAATGCCGCTGGCAAGCGTCATCCATGCGATGACGTTCACCAGGGTGGGTTTGGGCTGATTGGTAAGTGGTGTGTTCATTTCTTTCTCCTGAATGACAGAGTGCAGTAGCCTTGCAAAAGCAGATTCTCCACAAGGCTAACGCC
>JBAVVF010000151.1:0-6736 GCA_049697155.1 Anaerolineales bacterium | reverse complement strand
CCGGGAAACCGAACACAACGCCTTCGAAGAAATTCCAGCCGATATGGAGCCCGATCGAGAGCCAGAGCTGCTTCGTGCGGATGTATCCATAGGCAAGATAAAGGCCCGCGAAAAAGATTCCGGCTGTACTGAGCCAGGTGGCATTGGGGTTGCCGAGGTGCAGCAGTCCAAACACGGCCGAGGAAATGATCACACCCCAGAACAGGTTGATCCCGCTGGCGAGGGTCTGCAGGTGGTACCCGCGCGAGAGCAGCTCCTCATGCCAGCCCACCAGGACAAAGACGAAGAGAAATGTCAGGACGCCGCTGATCACGGCACCGATTGGATCGAATTCCCAGGCGAAACCTTCGAACGTCAACCAGCCGAGTCCGAGCATTACGAGGTAGATCAATCCCATTTGCAGGAAGGTGATGCCGATGCCGGCGAAGATGTCGGGCAGGGCGTGTTTATCCAGCCTCAGCCCCAGGCTTTCAAACGATCTCTTGTCCAGCCAGCGGCGCGCGACATAGACAGAGACAGTTACGGCAAGAAATGAAATGATCTGACCCCAGGTTGTATTCAGTGCCTCCAGTGGGACTCCAAGAAGGAGTGCCACGATACCCGCGGCTGTCGCAAACACATAGAGCAGGATGGTCTGGACCAAGAGCCGCCAGCCTGCGCGCAAACGCGGCTCAGCGGGCGAAAGAAAGATGCGCGCCAGAATGGAACGTTCCCGTGCAGGTTGAACTTCAGACACACTAACCTCCGCTTTTGAGATATATGCCTTTTGGATCGAGCTCCTCACGCAGGATTCTCAGTTCGTTTTCCGTAACCCATTCGGTGGTTTTCAGTTGAGGCGCGACCTTCAGATCCCAGCCGGTGTTTTCTTTGGCTTGTTCGGCGGTCTTGCCGGGATGCAGGGCGGTCAGGATCATCTCGCCGGTCTCGTCGGGCTCCATCATACCGATATCCGTGACGACAGCCAGCATGCCTCCGCCGCGCAGGCCTGCCAGCTCGCGGTCGCCTTTGCCGCCGATGAATCCGGCCGAGGTCATGAACTCCACTTTTTCGGGGAAGCGCCGCTTCTGGTGCGGGGTCATGATGTAACAGCGATTGGCCCAGGCCGCGATCTCCTGCGAGCCGCCCGAGCCGGGCAGACGCACCTGGGGCTGCTCGTATCCGCCGATCACGGTCGCGTTGATGTTGCCATACTTGTCGATCTGCGCGCCGCCCATGAAGCCCACGTCCACGTTGCCGCGCTGGAGATAGTTCGCAAAGATGTCGTACATGCTTACCACGGAAAGCGATCCGCTTACCAGGGTTGGGTCACCGATGGATAGTGGCAGGCGGGCAGGCTCCGCCCCGATCACGCCGGCCTCGTAGATCATGACAAGGTTGGGTGCATGTGTGCGCTTGGCCAGATTACACGCAAGGTTGGGCTGGCCGACGCCCACGAAGACCACGTCTCCGTCGCGCAGCAGGCGCGCGGCATTGATGATCATGAGCTCGGCAGACGAATAATTGATTTCATTCATAGAACCTCGTTCAAAAATGTTTGCATCGTATCAAAGACTTCCCGCGGTCGTTCGAGCGGCAGGATGTGCGTGGACCTGTCCAGCGTTTCGACCCGGACCCGAGGCTGTTTCTGCCTGACGAGCTGCGCGGCGTTTTCGAGGAAGGTATCCGTTTCGGCGCCGCGCAGGAAGAGTGTTGGTACCTGGAGCTTCGGCAGGCCGCGCCAGATGTCGAAGTCGCGCAGCCCGGTGAGATAGATGCGCGCTTCCCATTCCGGCGAATAGACCAGTTCGTAGCCGGACTCTGTTTTACGCGTGATCCCTGCGATGTAAATCCGCAGATGCTCGTCGCTCATGTAACGGAAGATGGAGCGGTTGCGGTAGCCGCGTAAGACTGTTTCCAGATCATCGAATGTGCGTCTGCGCTTCTTCGTTCCCGCGATCAGGGGATGGAGCCGCTCGCCCAATCCCAGGGCCCGGATCATGCGCCACGTGACCAGGAATCTCGGCACGAACAAAACTGGATCGATCAGGACAAGCGCTCGAAATCTGCCCGGATCCCGCAGGGCAGCCCGCAGGGTGACGATCGCTCCGATCGAATGTCCAACTCCGATGACGGGTGCAGGCTGTGTCGTGAGGAAATACAGCAGGTCATCCGAAAGAGGGTGCCAATCCTGAATATCGTTTGGCTTCGAATCCGGCCACAGCGGGCGCAGGAGCATGCCGAAAACGTGATATTGGGCTTTCAGAAGCTCCAGGAATGGCCTGTAGCATTCAGGCGGGTAACCGTTGGCGTGGAGGAAGTGCAGGGAAGGACCATGGCCGGCAAGGTCGAAAGAAGGCAGGGGGGATAGGGGATAAGGGGTTTTAGTCATTTGAATCAAGGATATATTCCGATTGCTCTTCTTTAAAGCTCTTTATTCCTGACTTCGCGTGGAGGGTATTTATTGCTGCGGTGATCATTCTAAGGACTTCATTGTTGAGCTTCAGGATTTCGTTAATCTCTTCGCTGCCACCAAGTCCACAGTCCTGGGCTGTATGAAGCCAATGCTCTGTTTCGTTAGCTGATCCTTGAGCAATAATTAAGTAGTGAATATATTCCGTGCCCTGATGTCTGCCATGTCCTTCCGCGATATTCGCACCAATCGATAGGGCGGAACGAAACACCTGACGAGATATTTCCTGTGCTTGCATGGTCTTGGGCCAACTCTTTATCAGTGCGTCAATCTTCTTCACAACCTGACGCGCCTTCTGGTAAAAAATCAACTCCTGGTAATTACCCATACCCTTATCCCTTAACCCCTTCCCCTTATCCCTTAATAACTCCCATAATTGATCTTCTCACTATATCTTGCCTTTACTTCTAATCTCTTGCGTGTCTCCTCACCCAGCTTCTCCCAATACTCATTTCTATCCTTAACCCCATAGACCCATTCATCCAGGTACTGTTTTGTGGCTTCGGCGGACTCACTGACCTTGTCCCAGGCCAGATAGAACTCATTGTCGCGGTCATAATAGCCCTGCGCGTAGCTCGGATGGCAGGCGAACGGGACGTGACACACCGCGATGACGACGATGCCGGGGATCATCGTCCGGTTCGGGTCCGAGCGGATGACGGATTCGTCGACGATTTCCTCGGCGGTCAGGATGACTTTCCGGGCGGCGAAGGCAGCCTCCTTTTGCTCGCCGATGATGCCCCATAAATGGGCATTCCCTTCCGCGTCGGCGCGCTGCACGTGGACAATGGCCACATCCGGATTCAGGGCCGGCACAACAATGACGTCCTTCCCCCCATACGGGTCGGGGATGCGTTTGATGTTTGGATTGGCCTTCTCTAGGTCGACCGCGCCGGTCTGCTTCATGGGCAGGAACGGCAGGCCGGAGGCTCCCGCCTGCAAACGCGTGATCATGCCGAAGTGGGAATACTCCTCCCACTCCAGTTTGCCGTGCTCGATGGCGGCGCGCACGATCCGCAGCGAGCCCACGCCGGGATTGCCCATGTACGAAAAGATCACTTTGCGCGCACAGCCCGCCGCGACCATCTGGTCGTAGATCAGGTCCGGGGTGGCGCGGGCGAGGGTCAGATCCCTCTTTCCCTGGCGGATGATTTCATGCCCCGCAGCAAAGGGGATGAGATGGGTGAAGCCCGCCGCGTAAACAACATCGCCATCGTTTACATAATTCGCAATGGCTTCCGAGAGAGGAACGAGTTTGGTCATTACTTCTTTCCCTGGTCCTGCTTTGATTTTGGCATCAGCTTCCTGACGAGGCTGAATCTCCCGCTGGCGGGTGCGTCCTTTTTGAATTGCCCGCGAAAAATAAAGCCGAGCACAATCAGGATCAGACTCCAGCAAAAATACTCGAACGTTACCTGCTGGGCGGCTTCGGAAAGAAAAAAGAACACGAGCAAGCCAATGCCCAGCAGCAAAAAGAACGTGCCGATGCGGGCAACAATTTCCTTGCGGTTAAATCCCTGCGGTGAGCTCATGATGTTTGCCTATATTTTTGGTTTTCTGGCTGAAAACAGGGTCCTTCGAAAGGGGTAAAAGACCGGCTGATCGGGCAGCGCGGCGCGCATCTTTGCGCGGAGCACGTTGACGAAATCTTCCTTTGATTCCCCCAATCGCTCAAAATAGGGGACCAGCGCGGTGCCGGAAATCCATTCTACCACCGCCTCCGAGTCTTCCAGAACATGCGCATAGACTTTCTCGAAGACTAGGATGTTTTCGGCACCACACTGGAAGAGCAGATGGGCATACTCGTCAATGGATAAGACTGGCGCGTAACGTTGAAAGCCTTTCAGGATGGATTGGAACGGTTCTTCGGCGGCCGTCTCGCGATAGATCTGATGCGAAATGTGGTTGTGATTGGAGGGAACCTGCACCGCGATCTGCCCGCCCGGGGCCAGCCTCTCGAAAAGACGCGGGATCAGCTCTGCATGATTCTCCGACCACTGCAGGGCGGCATTGCTGAAGATCAGATCCCATTCCCCCGTCAGCCGGGCCTGATCTCCCTGTTCGAAGCGCAGGCTCGGGGTTGAGTGCGCGGCGGCTCGCGCAGCGTCCAGCATTTGAGGAGAGGAGTCGAGTCCTGTCACATCGCTGTCGGGCAACGTATCCGCCAACTGACGCGTCAATTCGCCGGTGCCGCAGCCCAAATCCACAACCCTCAGATTGGGACGCTTTTCCACGAGCGCGAGCAGATCGAAAAAGGGCGCCGAACGTTCGGCTTGAAACTTATGATATTGTTTTGGATCCCAGGGCATAGTTACATCCATGTCGTTGCGAGCGGAGCGAAGCAACCCCCATGAAACCAGGAGATTGCTTCGTCGCCCTGCGGGCTCCTCGCAACGACATCTATAAAGAAACCCTTCCCCTCATCGGAGAAGGGTGGATTGTTATTTGCGTACTTTCTTCGCGACCTTCCTGACGACTTTCTTTACCGCTTTCCTGACAGAAGCCTTCTTCGAGGCTTTCTTCTTCGTAGAACCATTGGCTTTGGCCGGCTTGACCAGCGTGCGGATCTGTTCGTGCATGTACAGCGGAAGATAGTAAAGTCCGCCGCCGTTCTTGCCGCTCGACCCGGAGCCTTTCCAGCCGCCAAAGGGCTGGAAGCCGGGCCAGGCGCCGGTCGTGGCGCCCTGCGGGCGATTGACATACGTCACGCCGGCTTCGATCTTGTCGAAGAACCATTCGACTTCCCTGGCAGAGCCATAGAAGCAGGCGGTCAAACCATAGTTTACATCGTTGGCGATCTTCATAGCCTCGTCGAGGCTGCTGACCTTGCCGATCGTGGTGATGGGCAGGAACATCTCATACTGCCACAGTCGGTGATCGTAGGGCAGGTCCGTGACGAAGGTCGGTTCGACGAAGTAGCCCTTGTCGAAGATGCCGCCGGTTTTCACGTGACCGCCGGTCAGGAAATTGCCGCCGCCCTGGTCGATCTCTTCCGTGAAGTTCTTGAAGTCGTTGTACGAGCTCTGGTTGATGACCGGACCGAGGTACGTGGCGCGCTCCGTCGGGTCGCCGATGACCAGTGCGTCCGTTTTGGCTTTGAGCTTGCCGACCAGCTCATCGTAGACGGGTTCTTCGATCAGCACGCGCGAGCCGGCCGAGCATTTCTGACCCTGCAAGCCGAATGCCGAACGGACGATGCCGGTGGCGGCGTCTTCCAGGTTGGCATGCCGTGAAACGATGGTGGGATTCTTGCCGCCCAGCTCGAGAATGAGGGGGCGAATATAGTTGCACTCGCTAAAATCACGATGCATTTTCATGCCGACATCGAAGGAACCGGTAAAGGTGAGTCCATCCACGTCTGAGCATGTTACGAGGGCCTGGCCCAGGGTGGAGCCGGGTCCGGTGACGAAGTTCACCACGCCGTCCGGGAAGCCGGCGTCGCGCAGGCATTCGGCGTAGAGCCGGACGATCCAGGCCGTGTCCGTGGCCGGCTTGATGACGACCGTGTTCCCCGCCACGAGCGCCGCGCCGGTCGGCCCGCCGGTCAATGCAAAGGGAAAGTTGAACGGGCTGATGATCACCCAGACACCGTAGGGCCGCAGGATCGAAACATTGGTGGAGTCGTAGCCGATCAGGGGATCTTTGCCCATCTCCTTGACGAAGCCATCGTTCTTCTCCATCATGGTGGCGGAGTAATACATCAGGTCGGCGGTCTCCTGCACGTCGCCGAGCGATTCCATGCGGTTCTTGCCGACCTCGAGCGCCATGGCTGCGCCGAGCTCGAAGATGCGCTTCTCGATCAGCGAGGCAGCTTTGCGCACCAGCTGGACGCGCTTCTTCCAGGGCGTGCGGCTCCAGCCTGGGAATGCCTTGCGGGCTGCCTCCAGCGCCATGTTGGCGTGGGCCGCGTTGCCCTTTTGTATGACGGCCAGCACCCAGTCGGTATTTACAGGAGAATGGTCTTCGTACTTGTCGTCGCTGAAAACGTCCCTGCCATCGATCAGCATCCCGTATTCCTGCCCGAGATTGCCTTTGAGCTTGGCGACTGCCTTATCGAAGCCCGTGTGAAGCTCCTCAGGGGGATTGAACATCGTAGAATACGTGAGTCTAAAATCAGCCATACAACCTCCTAAAGTTAGTCGAATAGTTTGGTAGTTTGATAGTTGTGTAGTGGGTAGTTGGGTAGTTGGGTAGTTTGATAGTCCGATAGTTTTGTAGTCGGACGCCTGCAACTATCCAACTACTGAACTACCGAGCTAGCGAACTAAACCTAGTATAGCGTAGGAA
>JBAVVF010000150.1:0-15235 GCA_049697155.1 Anaerolineales bacterium | reverse complement strand
GTATGAGAGATTGTGTCGCCACGGCGCCACGGCGACGCTTCGTCGGGGAAAAACATCCGCCTCGCAATGACGAAGACTTTACTTGGTACAATAAACACATGACAAACAAAGTTACAAAAGAAGCAGTACTAACTGCATTAGGCACAGTGCAGGAACCGGAATTACACCGCGACCTGGTCACACTCAACATGATCCGCAACCTGGAGATCAAGGATGACGTGGTTTCCTTTACGGTCATGCTGACGACACCCGCCTGTCCCCTGCGCGGGCAGATGGAAAAGGAATCCAGACAGGCGGTGATGGCTGTCGAGGGCGTGAAGTCCGTTTCCATCAAATGGGACTCGGATGTGCCCAATGACGGTCGCATGCGCGGATTGCTCAGCATGCCCATTCGGAATGCCATCGCGGTCGGCTCCGGCAAGGGCGGGGTGGGTAAATCCACCATCTCGGTGAACATTGCCATTGCCCTGGCACAGAGCGGCGCCCGCGTCGGACTCATGGATGCAGACATCTATGGTCCCAACATTCCCACCATGCTCGGCGTGGACCGGCTCCCGCCGCCCCAGGGCCAGCGACTAATCCCGGCGCAGGCCTACGGTCTCAAGATGATCTCGATGGGCCTGCTGGTCAAGCCCGGCCAGCCACTGATCTGGCGCGGACCCATGCTCAACTCGGCCATCCGCCAGTTCCTGGGCGACGTGGAGTGGGGCGAACTCGACTATTTGATCGTTGACCTGCCCCCGGGCACGGGCGACGCGTCCCTGTCGCTGGCGCAGGCACTCCCCCTCAGCGGCGCGGTGATCGTGACCCTCCCGCAGCTGGTCTCGCTCGAAGACGCCAGCCGCGGCCTGAACATGTTCCGCACCCTGGAAGTGCCGATCCTGGGCATCGTCGAGAACATGTCCTACCTTGACCTGCCCGACGGCACCCGCATGGATATCTTCGGATCGGGCGGCGGCGAACAGCTGGCCCAGGCAACCCAGGCCAACTTCCTCGGCAAGGTTCCGATCGACCAGAACGTACGCATCGGCGGCGACAGCGGCAAACCCATTTTAGTGTCTTATCCCGAGTCGCCGGTGGCAATTGCCCTGCGTGAGATTGCCCACAAGGTCGCTGCGCAGGTGAGCGTCGCGGCATTGAGCACGAAGAACGAAATGCCGATCAATATTGTGGAATAGAGCGAAGTAAATGAGGTCATAGAAAAGTAAAAGACCTGATGAGCATCAACGCTTATCAGGTCTTTTTGCTTGCCCGGTATAATGACTTTGTACTTTGCTCCCGGCGCCGTTCCGACGCGGGAATTACGCAGCAATCGCCGCCGAGACGGCGGCGTGAGCAATGTAGGGTCTTTTTGTTTCGCAGGTATAATCGATTACAGGGAAAATTTTATAGTTCGAGGAGAGAAAATGCTTAGCAGGCAGCTTCTACTAAAACACGGGGTGACGGTTCCGGCAGTCAACATCAAGGAAGACAAGGAAATCCCGGAAGCACTTACAGAACTTCAAATCCCGCATCCCAAACCGGTGATCGTGCTGGTCGGCGGAGCGGCTGGCATCGGCTGGCTGGACAAGTTCCCCATGCGCAAAGCCGTCGGGATCGTTGCGAAATTGGCGGAGGAGACTGGCTCTGTGGTGGTGGATGGCGGCACGCAGGCCGGCATCATGACCGAGATCGGCAGACAGCGAAAACGAAACAAGTTTGCCTTCCCGCTCGTGGGCGTTGTATTTGACAGCCTGTTGATGAAGGAAGAGGCCGGCTCCGTCCTGGACGCCAATCACACTCACTTCTTCCTCGTCCCGGGCGACGATTGGGGCGACGAATCGGCCTGGATCTCGAAGATCGCAACCTTTATCGCCGGCGACCGGAAATCGATCACCGTCCTGGTCAATGGCGGAAATATTTCGAAGACGGATGTCGAATACAGCCTGCTGGCCAACCGCACGGCCTTCGTGATGCGCGGCACCGGGCGCATGGCCGATGAGATCACGCTGACCGGCAAAGTCATTGCTGTGGATATCTCCCGGAAGCCCGGGGAAATATTGGAGTTTCTGAAAACAAGACTTGCATAGCAGGGTCAACTATGAGCTGACTGTACCGGGGGCAAATTCAGAGCGAATTACCCGCGCTGCCTAAACTATAATTGGCGGATAAATCAAATGACGAGGAAAACATAAACTGATATGGAGTTCTATTTCATTCGGCACGGACAATCACAAAACAACGCAAACTGGGGGAATCAGGACTACAAGGAAAGCCCCGATCCGGCCCTGACCGAGCTTGGACACGAACAAGCCCGCCTGCTGGCGGAATTTTTGAAGAAGAATCAAACGATCATCCCTGGCAAAGACTGGAACATTCAAAACCGTTATGGCTTTGGCCTGACCCATGTCTATTGCAGCCTGATGGAGCGGGCCGCCTTCACCGCCGCGCCGATCGCACAGGCCCTGGACATTCCCCTGATCGCATGGAAGGAGATCCATGAGGAGGGCGGCATCTTCAGCCGCGGGGACAAAGCCAACATGCTTGGACTGCCAGGCCGGCCGCGTTCCTTTTTTATGGAAAACTTCCAAACGATAATCCTGCCCGATGACCTCGATGAAACCGGCTGGTGGAACCGTCCGTTCGAGGCGGAGGCGGAGCGTCAGCCGCGCGCCGACCAGGTCTTCGCCGAGCTGCTCGCCCGTCATCGTGACCGGGAAGGCCAGCCCGAGGCGCGGGTCGCGCTCGTCAGTCACGGCGGCTTTTTCATGCGCCTGCTGTCCTCCATCCTCGTGCTCCCCTGGCGTCAGGCCGCCCACGGACTGAAATCCTGGTTCGCCCTCAATAATTGCTCCATCAGCCGCTTCGACATCCACGGAGATGAAATCACGGTTGCCTACGTCAACCGCACCGACCATTTGCCCGATCACCTGATCACGTAACAGCATCGTTATCACTGAAAGTGAGCGATCATGGCTGGTCTGGCTCATGATTAAGCGTGGATTGCGCCTATCCCAGAGTGGATAATCTGGTGGGCTAGCCACAGAGCCCACAGAGATTTTTGAGAGTTTTTTCTCAGAGAACTCTGTGATCTCTGTGGCAAAAGTCTGGGGTAGCCCATTCTTTTAGCCACTCCCGCCTATCCGCAATCATGAGGAACGGGCGGCGGGACTGGTATAATTCCATTCTATGAATCCATATATTATTGGTGTACGTTTCACCAAAGTCGGTAAAATCTACCATTTCGACTCTACCGCCGTCCTCGACGTGGGTGTCGGCGAGCACGTCATTGTGGACACTTCCCGAGGCAGACACCTGGGCGAAGTTGTCCAGCTCCTGAAGGAAGTGCCCCCGCGACCGGAAAGCGGCTGGAGGTCCGTGGAGAGACGCGCCACCCCGCGCGACCTGCTCCTGCTCCAATCCTGGCAGGCCAAACAGACCGAAGCCATGATCAACTGCCGGGCCCGCGCCTCCGAGCTCGCGCTGACCGATGTCAAGATCGTCGCGGCCGAATACAACTATGACGGCGCGCGCCTGGCTTTCCTCTTCAACACCGAAAGCGATGAGAAGGTCGATCTGAAATCCCTCAAAAAGGACATGCACGACCTTTATCCGAACACCCACATCGAAATGCGGCAGATCGGCCCGCGCGACGTGGCCAAGATCATCGGCGGCATGGGCGCCTGCGGACTGGAAACCCGCTGCTGCTCCAAATTCCTGACGGATTTCTCGCCCATCTCCATCAAGATGGCCAAGGAGCAGGGCATCTCACTCACCCCCAACGAGATCACCGGGATGTGCGGACGCCTGCGCTGCTGCCTCATTTACGAATACGAGCAATACGTCGAAGCCCGCAAGCAGCTGCCCAAACGCAACAAGCGTGTCATCACGCCCAAGGGTGAAGGCAAGGTTGTGGACCTGCTACCGATGAGCAACAAAGTTATTGTTTTGCTCGAAGGCGAGGAAGGCAAGCGCTTCACCGAGATCTTCGACCACGCCGATCTCCAGCCCTGGGACGAGCTCGAAGCGCTGCGCCGCAAGTCTGAAGCACCCTGTGACCGTCACGAGGGCGGCGGATGTACCTGTGGAAAAAGCGGCGATCAGAAACCCGAAAGCGAAGACCAAAAGCCCGAAAACAGCAATCGCAGACCTGAAGGCAACAACCGCAAACCGGAAAGCAGCAGACGGAGGCCGGAAGGCGGCCGCCGCAGATCATAAGCCGCTGCCTGACACCTGGCACCTGAACACCTGACCCATGACCCTCCCCGACAGCTGGGACTCTCCCCGGAACATTCTCGTCATCCTGGCCCATCCCGACGACCCTGAATTCTTCTGCGGGGGGACGCTGGCTCATTGGGCACGCGCCGGCCATCACATCACCTACCAGCTGCTGACCTGCGGCGACAAAGGCTTCAACGACTCCACGCCCGCGGACATGACCCCCGAGGCGCTGTGCGCCATCCGGCACGCGGAACAGCTCGCCGCGGCAAAGGTCATCGGCGCGGAAGCGGTTCACTTCAAAGACTGTCCCGATGGCTACCTTGTCCCCGACATAAACCTGCGCCGCGACGTGGTGCGGGTCATCCGCACATTCAAGCCGGATATCCTCGTCACCTGCGACCCTCAAACGCTGTTCGCCACCTATGGCATCAACCACCCCGATCATCGCGCCGCCGGACAGGTCGTCCTGGATGCGGTCTTCCCGGCCGCCGGCAGCCCGGTCTTTTTCCCTGAGCTGCTGCAGGAAGGCCATCTGCCCCACATGCCCAGAGAAGTCTGGTGCTCGCTGACCATGCAGCCCAACACCGTGATCGACGTGACGGATACCTGGCCGGTCAAGCTCGAGGCGCTGCTCCAGCACAAGACCCAGATCGGCGACATCGAGAAGTTCAGGGAACGGATGAAAACCCGCCGCACGGAAGGCAGCACGGACGCAGACCCGCGCTTCGAGGAAAAATTCCGAGTTGTGAAATACAGGTAGCTGCTCAAGCCGCCGTCCCCGGCGGCGTCTTTATCCGGTAAATGAGCCAAAGGTGAACCTCCTCAACGTCGGTTACGACTCGACCAACTATTACCTCCTGGAAGTCAAAGGCGGGAAGCTGTTGATCGACTGCGGCTGGCCGGGGACACTCCCAAAGTTCATGGCAGAGCTCAAACGCAAGGGGGTTTCAATCCAGGAAATTAGGTATTTGCTTGTCACGCATTTTCACCCCGACCACGCCGGCATCACACAGGACTTGAAGAAGCTTGGGCTAAAGCTGGTCCTTCTGGAGAGCCAGGCAGCTTTCATCTCCCCATTTGCCGAATTCTTCAAAGGAAAGAACTTTCCATACCTGGAGATCACGCAGAACGATAATCTGCTCTTGAAGTTCGAAGACAGCCGGCAATTTCTGGCCGGCATTGGAATCGGCGGGGAGATCCTTCCCACGCCGGGTCACAGCGACGACAGCGTGACTCTCCTCCTCGACGAAGGCTGGGCCTTTACCGGCGACCTGCCCCCGCTTTTTATGGTCCCCGAGGAGGATCGTGTCACCCGCTCAAGCTGGGCTAGGATTTACAAACATAAGATCGCACGAATCTTTCCTGCGCACGGCGGATCAAGGTGACAGTCACTTTAAAGAAAGGATTTATCCATGACTGACTTCCTGCAAGAAGCAAAAGCCTTATTTCTCTACACCCAATCGCTGCGCCGCGACTTTCACAGGCACCCCGAACTCGGATTTCGTGAAATTCGCACGGGCGGGATCGTCGCCAGGGAGCTGGAAGCGTTGGGCATCGAAGTGACGAAGGGCGTCGGGAAGACCGGCGTCATCGGCCTGCTCGAAGGCCCAAAGCCCGGGCCCACGCTGCTGCTGCGCTTCGACATGGACGCGCTCCCCATCGTCGAGGAGACCGGTGCGGAATATGCCTCGCAAAACCAGGGCATCATGCATGCCTGCGGGCACGACGGTCATACCGCCATCGGACTGACCGTGGCAAAACTGCTCCACGCCCACCGCGACCAGCTGGCCGGCACGATCAAGTTTTGTTTCCAGCCCTCCGAGGAAGGCTACAACGGAGAGGAAGTCGGCGGGGCGGAGATGATGCTGCGCGACGGCGTGCTCGCTGATCCCGGAGTAGACATGGCGCTTGCACTCCACATCTGGAATGAAGAGCCGCTGGGCTGGCTGGGCATCGCCGGCGGTCCCATGATGGCAGGCGCGGATCTGTTCACCGTCAAAGTGACCGGCAGAGGCGGTCACGGCGCCATTCCTCAGGCGGCCGTTGATCCCATTGTCGCCTCAGCCCACATTGTGACTGCTCTGCAAACCATTGTCTCACGCAATGTCGCGCCATTGGATACGGCCGTGGTCAGCGTCACAAATATCCATAGCGGAACAACGTTCAATGTCATACCGCAGGAGGCCACGCTCGAAGGGACGATCCGCACATTTGATCGCGGGGTCAGGCAAAGGGTGGTGGAACGGTTCGAGCAGATCGTGCGCGGGACCGCCGAAGCGCTGGGATGTCAGGCCGACGTCGCGATCAAGCGCGTGACTCCCCCGCTGGTCAACGATATGCCAATCAGCGCAATAGTTCAGGAGACAGCCCGTCACATCCTGCCGGATGCCGATCTTCGCACGGCCGGCTATTTAACGATGGGCGCCGAAGACGCCGCGTTCCTGCTCGAAAAAGTGAATGGCTGTTTCTTCTTTGTCGGCTCCGCAAACAAGGAACGCCAGCTCGATTACGGACATCACCATCCCAAGTTCGATTTCGATGAGGAGGCGCTGGTACGCGCCGCGGCGCTGATGTCCGCCGCGGCCATCGATGTGCTCAACGATCATCCGGGAAATTGAAAGCACGGAAGCCGCCATGGAACATTCATAGCCTGATTTTCGTCCATCCATTACGGAGTTATTATGCAGAGGGTTTCTGCCACACTTCTTTTCTGGACCCTGATCCTGTCCGCGTGTTCGACAGGCATTGCTACCCATCGGCCCCTGCCTCCATCAACGACAGAGGCACCGGCTGCCCTCCCGACAACAGCCATCCCCGATCCAAAGTTGATCGCCACGCTGAGCACGCCGCACATCGACCAGCCGCCCGATGGCGAGATTGCCACGCTGCCGGCCATCCCTCAGGATTGTGGATATCAGTGGGCATACGGCGATTTACCTGAACTATCGAGCAGCTTCCAGGAAGCCATCCAGGCGCTCCAGCCGGAAGCGACAGCCAGCGCCTATGCCTTTGGGGAAAACTGCACCCTCTCCGACGGAAGTGTTGCTGGTTTCATCCCCATGGAAACAGATTTCAACATCAACCTGCAGGTGGATGATCTGGCCAACGAAGCCGTGCTGGGCAGATGGATCCTGCAGGTCATGCAGGTCATCGAAAGCATTCCGGCGGATCAGATCGCCGGTCCGCGCCCGGGGCGGGTCAGCATCGTCTTCCAGTCGAGCACGGCCCAAAGCGTCATGAATTTCTACATCAACCAGTACAGGGATTTGCCGGCGGGACTGAACCATACCGAGATCTACGAGGCATTGCAGGATCTTCAGTGAGCCCCTCCGCTGTACAGGAATTCCCGGGGATTCATTCTTGACAAACTAACTCCAAAATTGTATACTGCGTTTAGTGATTACTAAACGTTCAGAACGACTCCCCCGCACTCGGCTCACCCCACTCGACAAAATCAGGGATGACTTTATCCAGGGGTTAAGCGAGATCAGCCGTTTTTGGGGCTTTCCCAAAGGGATGGGCGCCATCTTTGCGGCCCTGTATCTCTCCCCCACCGCGCTCTCTCTCGACCAGATCGTGCAGCAAACGGGAATCACCAAGGGCGCGATCAGCACCGAGATCCGTGCCCTGGCGCGCATGGGACTCGTCCACCGCCGTACCCGGCTCGGAGATCGCAAGGATTACTATGAAGCCGAAACGGACTTCTACGCAGCCATCCGTTCCATCCTGAAGGAGCGCCAGAACAGCGAGTTCGAGCGGGCGCTGAGCACTGTGAAGGAAACGCTGAGAGTGCTGGCTGAAAACCGGGTCGAGAATGAGGAGTGGCAATTTGTCCATGAACGGGTCCAGGCCCTGCAGGATTTCTTCGACGCGATCGACAGCCTCGGGAAGGCGGTCACCCGGTTGGAAAGCCTGGGCATCGTCAACGTGCAGAAGATCCTGGGCGTTTTGAAGTAAATATTATTGGTATTCGGAGGAGACCAAATGAAGATCGCAGTTACAGGTGCATTTAGTTATTCGGGAAAATACATTACCAGACGACTACTGGATTGCGGCGAAGATGTCATCACTCTCACTGGCCATCCAGACCGCCCGGATCCGTTTGGCGGCAGGGTCAAGGCCTATCCCCTGGATTTCGATGAAGCCGGCATGACCCGCAGCCTGCAGGGCGTCGATGTACTGGTCAACACGTACTGGGTGCGGTTCGACAAGGGTGACAATACCCAGCCGCGGGCCGTCGAGAACACGCGCAAGCTCGTCAGCGCGGCCAAAGCCGCGGGCGTCAAGCGGATCGTGCACATCAGCATCACAAATCCCTCGGCCGAATCGCATCTGCCGTACTTTTGGGGCAAGGCCGCCAATGAAAAGGCAGTGATCGACTCGGGGCTGGGTTACGCCATCCTGCGTCCCACCGTCCTGGTTGGGGATGAGGACATCCTGATCAACAACATCGTCTACCTGCTCCGGCGCTTTCCGGTCTTCTTCCTGCCCGGAGGCGGGTCCTACAAGCTGCAGCCGGTCCATGTGGATGACGTGGCCGAACTGGCTGTCGAGGGCGTCCAGCGCGCCGACAATTACATCATCGACGCGGTCGGCCCGGACGTTTTCACATTCCGGGAGATGGTGGAGTTGATTGGCGAAAAGATCGGAGCGAGGCGTCCGCTGGTCGGGGTGCCGCCGCGCCTGGCGCTGCTGGCTGCGCAGTTCCTGAGCCTCTTCGTCGGTGACGTGATCCTCACCCCTGAGGAAGTCGACGGATTGATGGCCGGCCTGCTGGTCTCGAACGAAGCCCCACGCGGCAGGACCCGTCTGGCCGACTGGCTGGAAAAGAACAGGGACAGGGTGGGAATGAAGTACGCTTCGGAAATCAAAAAGCACTACGAATGAAACAGGCTATTCGCCCCGGATCAGCTCCAGGACCTTCGGCTTGAGCGCGGCGTTACAGGCCAGGCCTTCCCCGTGGGTGTGGCCCTCTTCGCCATTCCACGACCCGAAGAAGCCTCCCGCCTCCCGGAAGATCGGGGAAAACGGCGCCACGTCCCAGATATTGACGACCGGGTCGAGCATGACTTCGGCCCGGCCGGTCGCGACCATATGATAGCCGTAGGCGTCGCCCCAGCCGCGCCCGAAGAAGCATTCCTTGTGGAAGCGCTCGAAGGCCGCCAGCCTGTTCGTCGAGCGGAACCCGGACCAGCTCGTGTAGGTAAAGACGGCCTGCTTCAGTTCGCTGACCTCTGAGACGTGCATCCGCCTGTCGTTGCACCAGCAGCCAAGCCCATCCGCGGCATACAGAATCTCGTCCAGGGCGGGGAACGCGACCGCGCCCACCCGCGCGACTCCCTCGATCTCCAGGGCGATCAGCACCGAGTAAAAGGGGACGCCCTTCATGAACGACTTGGTCCCATCGATCGGATCGACGATCCAGCGGAAGGGATTCCCCTCCCCCGCCTTCTCCCCATACTCCTCCCCGACGATCGCGTGCCCCGGATAATGCTTTTCGATTTCACCGCGGATGAATTCCTCCGTCTCCCGGTCCGCGGCAGTGACAGGGGTCTCGTCAGACTTCAGGTCGTGCTGAATTCCCTTGTTGTAATACTTGAGCGTGATCTGCCCGGCCTGGGAGGCAAGCCCACGGGCGAAAGTGAGATAGGGTTGGAGGTCCATAGCAAGTCACACATTCCTGTCTAAGGCAGAAGCCCCGGAAAACAATTGAGATTGAAGAGCAGAACAGGGATAGTAAGGCACGCAATCAAAATGAGAAAGGATTTCGCAAATGTTCCCAAAATCTGGGGCCAGAGGAGTTCGTCCAGCCGGTTGATAACATAATGAGTCTCCCATTTATCCGCCTCGAGGACTTCATAGGACGCGACCGGCAGCACCGCCAGGGAGAAAATGCAGATCCATTTCGTGGCGAGATAGCCGTGATCGGAGGGCGTGCAGCCAAACAGTTTGTCACCGCAGCCATTGATCGTTCCCATATTTTGAGACTTCTGAGACAGAAACCAGCTTATGCCGATGAATAGGAGAAAAGTAAGAAAGTACCAAAGATGGCCTTCCAGCGAAGTCCCATAATTGTCCGAAGCAGCCTGGCAAAACAACAAGAAGTTGGGAACGACGACATCAAGAAATAGCAGCATTCCGAGAAGCCCTGCACCGAACATCATGAACGAGATCAGGTATGTCATTGTTGCCTCCGGCTATGTAGTGATCCGGTGCTCCTCGAAAATTCTAGCGCAGCAACTTTTCGAGCAAAGCGCCCTCTTCCTCTTCCGTCTTCACGTCCCCATCCAGCCAGGCGGCGCGCAGACGGCGCAGGATCTCGGCATATTTCGGCCCCGGTGGAATGCCGCGCTTCTTCAGGTCATGACCGCTCGTTTTGGGCCGCAGATGCCACCATTCGGAAAGATATCTGTTCAGGATGGTTTTTATCTCTTGATCCTGCACTGCACTGGAAACGACTTCGAGCGCCTTGACCGAATAACCTTCCAGCAGTACGACAACCTGGCTGGGCTTCAGACCGCGCAGTGCATTCAGATTTGCGTTCAGCATGGAGGCGGAACGCAGGATCTTTAGCAGGCTCGCGGTAAAGTGCAGACGTTCATTGAGAGATTCAATTTCCTGCTCGCTGAGGTGCATCAGCCACAGCACCCAGCGCGAATTCCGGTTTTGCAGTGCAGGGTCGTCCGACTTCAGGGTCGCAAGGTTCGACTGATCGAAGTCCGCAAGCAGAGGGTGGATGGGAGCCAGCAAATCCAGCGCCGCGAGCCGCGCCAGCATGGCGGCCGCGTTGGGCTCATTCAGGATCAAATCCAGCTCGTGGCGGATCCGCTGGGGCGAGAGCTTCTCGACGAGGGGACGCGCCTCAGGAATCAGAGTCAGCGTGTCCTCTGCAATCTCGAACCCGTAGCGCCTGGCGTAGCGAACGGCCCGGTACATACGCGTGGGGTCGTCGATGAACGAGCGGGGATGCAGGACGCGTACGATCCTTTTTTCGATATCCTGCATGCTACCCAGGTCATCGCGCAGTTCGCCAAAGTGAGATCCGTCCAGCCGGACCGCCAGGGCGTTGATGGTAAAGTCACGGCGGCGGAGATCGTCTGCGAGGCTGCCAGGCTTGATGGTGGGCAGCGCAGCGGGCTGTTTGTAGGTTTCGGAGCGCGCAGAAATAAGATCAAGAGTGTCAGGTGTCAGGCGTTTGGGGAGGAACCATTTGGCGGTGCCAAATTTCGTGTGGGCGGTCACCCCGCCGCCATGTTTGGAAGCCAGCGCACGCGCCAGCCCGATCGCGTCCCCCTCGACGATGAGGTCGAGGTCATGCAAGGGGCGGCCCAGTACGAGGTCCCGCACGGAACCGCCGACGATATAAAGCGGCAGCCCGCGCTGTGTCGCTGCATTTGCTACCAGACGAAGCAGCTGCAGACGTTCCGTCGAAAGGGTGGTTTCGAGCCGGGATTTGAAATCCATATTTATAAAGCCCGCGGATCGAACAGGTCACTCAACCCATCACCGAATATATTCCAGGCGATGCCGAACAACATGACTGCCAGGGTTGGCGGGAGAACCACCCACCAGTATCTGAGCAAACTGCCGCCCGGACCGATGACCCAGTTCCTTGCCTGTCCAAGCATCGAGCCCCAGATCGAATCGCCGCCGATCCCGATGAAGGTCAGGGTCGCCTGCAGAAGGACCACCCCGCCGACATCCCGCGCCGCCAGCACCATGGCCGGGCCGGTCGAATTCCGCAGGATGTGCTTGCGGATGATCCAGGCGGAACTGCCACCCAGGGCCCGGGAGGCCTGAATGAATTCAGTCTGTTTCAAAGTGAGCACGATGGCATGCACCAGCCGCGCATAGGGCATCCAGGAAAGGACGATCAGGCTCAGCATCAGCGGGTTAACATGTTCGAGCAGAGACTGGATCAGGGTCATGGGACCCTTTAGCTCGATAATCTGCCCAAGGGTCGGGTGACTGTAATATATTCCGCCCATGGCGACGATGGTTGTGGCCAGCAGCTGCTGGAGGAAAACCATTCCGGCAATCGGCGGAAATGCGAGAAATGAGTCGGCGATCCGGATCATGAAGCTGCCGAGACGATTGCCTGCCAGGCCCGAGATCGCCCCGTAGAGCACTCCAAATACCGCGGTGCTGATCGTCACGATCAACCCAAAGAGCAGTGCATCCCGCGAGCCCCAGACCAGGGCATGGAAAACGTCAAATCCAAACGGCAGCATGCCCAGGATTGCTTTTTCGCTGGGCGGTTGAGGTTCTCCCTTGGTGGCTTTGCCCACCCGGAGAAAGGCCCCGGGATTTTCGGGATCATCAGGGGAAAGGTACGGCGCGGCAACTGCGGTCGCGACAAAGATCAGGATCAGAAGAAAACTGACCCAGTTCTGCCACTGTGAGAAGAAGCGTCGAATACGTTTCATGTCTTCAACACTCCCTCCCGCACGCGCGGGTCGAGTATTGCCTGCAAGACATCCAGAAAGAACATCAGGATCAGCACCATGAGCACACTGTACACGGCAAATCCCAGCGCGGCAGGCGCATCCGGCACGCCTGCCATTGCACTCAGGATCACACTGGAAACCCCGTTGAAATCAAAAATGATCTCCGCCACAAAAACGCCCGTGATAATGGAGGTAGCCGAAAGGGCAATGCTGGTCAGTGACGGGGTAAGCATGTTTCGGAAGGCATGGCGCCAGACGACACGCCGCTCCGAAAGGCCGCGGGCCCGCGCCGAAAGGATATATTCCTTGCCTGTTTCTTCGAGCATGCTGGAACGTGCGATCCGGGCCAGCGTGGCCCAGTGGTATAAACTCAAGGTAATGATCGGCATGGCCAGGTGTCTCCAGGCATCCACAAAGATGTCTGTTCTGCCGTTCAACAGGCTGTCGATCGTCAGCATGCCGGTCGTGTGTCTGAACGTTTCCTCCGAAATCTCAAAACCATAGTTCATACTGATCCGCCCGGGAGCGAACCAGTTCAGGTTGATGTAAAAAACGGAAAGCATGACCAGAGCCATGATGAAGGAGGGCGTAGACGTACCCAGAAAAGCAAGGCTCCGAAAGCCCCTGTCGAAGCGGCCGGACCGCTTCCACCCGGCAATCACGCCGCTCACCAGCCCCAGCGGGACCAGGAACAGCAAAGAATACATGGCCAGTTCCAGCGTGACCGGCGTCCGCTTCAGAAGCGCGGGCAGGATCTGTTCGTTCATGGAAGGGCTGTAGCCCCAGGTCCCATCCAACAACGTCCCCGCCCAATAGCCGTACTGGATCAGAAACGGATCGCGCAGGTGGTAGCGCTTGATGATCGTCTCCTGATAGTGACGCATCTGCTCCTCGGTCATGTTGGGCTTCATACGGGGTGGATAGTACAGGGTCGCGCGCGCTTCGGGCGGCGTGAGCATCACTCCCCCATAAAGCACCATGGTGATGATGGCTAAAGATACAGGAATAGCCAGGAAGCGGCGGATGAGAAACTGCAGAAATGGCGGCATCGCATATCTCCGTATTGATTTTACTCCCTAATTGTGCTTGTTTCCTGAACACAAATTCAGGTATAATGCGTTCATCCCGCCAAAAGCATGCGGGACTATAGTTATGCTGAACCCGTTGCCGTCCCCGCACATGTGTAAACCTGCCTGGTCTGGTTAAGGTTCAGTTCAGCACGCCACGAACGGCTCCCAGACTCTGGCAGCCGTTTTTTGTTGCCCTCTTCACCGCGAAAATCGCGAAGAAGAGAGGAAGAGAAAAAGAATCTTCGCGCTCCTTAGCGCCCTTCGCGGTGAAAAGAATATGGATATCCAACAACTTACTGAAGAAATGCATCGTTTTGTCCGCTCAAAAGGCTGGTACGCGGCCGACAGTAAGCGCCCTCAAACGCCGCGCAACCTGGCGATTTCGCTGGCCGTCGAAGCTGCTGAGATTCTGGAGCATTTTCAATTTCGCGAAATTGCCAAAGACAGGCAGGACCTGGCTGACGAGCTGGCAGACGTGGCATTATATTTGTTGCAGCTGGCATCGGTGACGGAAATCGATCTGGAAAAGGCAATTTTGGATAAAATCGAGGTTAACAAAACGCGAGAATGGGACAAGTAGGCAAGATGGAAACCGAGACAGTCATCATTCACGGTGATCGTGTAGCACTCAGAGACTTCAAGGATGTTATTGATTCCTGCAGAACCAGAAAATGGGCAAAGCAGACTTGGACACCAAGACCTGCGCTGCACTATGACTGCGCCTCTGGGCAAACCCGGAAAGTTGAGAACAGTTGGGATCACGAGCACTGCGAGATATGTTTTTGGAACATTGACGAAACGGCGGACAGAAACGCAGGATATGTAGATGAAAATGACAATTGGATTTGCGTCGAGTGTTATTCGCAATTTATCGAGAAACGGCTTGATATATGAAAGTTAGTGTATTTGGCGGCTCACAACCCAAAGAAGGTGACGCGGCCTATGCCGAGGCGATGGAACTCGGCAGGCTGTTGGCCGAACGCGGACACATTGTACTGACGGGAGGCTACATCGGCACGATGGAAGCCGTCTCGCGCGGCGCGCGGCAGGCCGGCGGACATGTCATCGGCGTGACGTGCGAGGACATCGAAGCCTGGCGGCCCGTCAGGGCCAATGCCTGGGTGATGGAAGAGATCAGGAAGAAGACGCTGACCGAACGGCTGCACACCCTCATCCACGAATCGGACGCGGCCCTGGCCCTCCCCGGAGGTCCGGGCACCCTGACCGAAATCTCCCTGATGTGGAATTTGATGATCGTGGAGTCCCTGCACCGGAGGCCGCTCATACTGATCGGGGACGGCTGGCAGTCTGTCTTCGCTCAGTTCATCCAAAGGTTTGACACCTATGTACCCGCACACCAGCGCGAGATCCTGAACTTCGCGCAGGATGTACAAACTGCTGTGAAGATGCTGGAATAATCCCGTGGTCGAGTAGTTGCGCCTTGGCGCCACGTATCGAGACCACCAATAGACAGCAAACATCAAACAACAAATATATTTGCTACTTGTTGGTTCGATA
>JBAVVF010000149.1:0-2719 GCA_049697155.1 Anaerolineales bacterium | reverse complement strand
TCTCCGATGAGACGCTCGAGAAATGTGTCGGGATTGCGAAGGATGCCGGGGTGGGATGTCACGTCCACGTCGCGGAAGACCTTGCTGACCGGGAAGATTCGCTCAAGAAGTATGGAATGCCCGTCGTCCATCGCCTGGACAAGCTCGGCGCGTCGGGAGCGAAGTCCCTCTTCATCCACTGTGTCCACATCGACGAATCGGAGATGGACCTGATCGCGGCCACCAATACCAGCGTGGTCCACAACCCGGAATCGAACATGAACAACGCGGTCGGGGTGACGAAGCTCTTCGAGCTCCTGAAGCGGAACATCCTGGTCGGGCTGGGGAGCGATGGCATGTCGTCCGATATGCTGTCGCAGATGCGCTGTGGCTACCTGCTGCACAGGCTTGCCAACAGCGACCCGCGCGTCGCCTTCATGGAAATGCCGAAGCTCCTGCTGGAAAACAATGCCGACATCTGCGAGCGACAATTCGGCATCCGCCTCGGAGAGCTTGCCGAAGGCCGCCCCGCCGACCTGGCGATCATGGACTACCACCCGCCGACAGTGCTTAGCGAAGCGAACTTCCTCGGGCACCTGATCTTCGGTCTCGTGGACGCGACCGTCGACACGACAGTCTGCCGCGGTAAGATCCTCATGCAGGGCAAGAAGATCCTGTCCATGGACGAGGAACGGATCGCGGCCCGCTCGCGCGAGCTTGCACCTCGGATGTGGGAGCGGCTGCAGGCACTCTAGTATCCGTCACACCTGCACTCCCCGGCACCGACCCGCCGGGGCAGGTGTGCGCCAGGTGCAAGTGTTGCGAGTGAAGCGAAGCAATCTCAGATAGAATTCGTTGTTTGTAAACCGTAACTGGGATTGCTTCTCGAAGACTCGCAATGACAGTAAATCATTTTTAAGATAATAAGTAGTTTCCAACAAAAACTGCCTCCGTCTCGGAGGCAGTTCTATTTCAGGTATCACTATTATTTTAAAACTTCACAGTCCATTGATCTTTCTTCGTGTTCGCGATGATCTCACCCACCCGTGGATTCGTGCACAGGAAGCAATATCCGAACGGCAGCGCGTGGGAGCATGTATTCGGCCCCTGCTTCAAACATTCAGCGAATTTTTCGACCCCGACCTCGATCGCGCGGCAATTCTCAATGCCGCGCAGGGATTTCTCACTTGCTTTCACACTTTGTTTGGCCATGGCGCATCTCCAAAAGCGGACAAAAGAACGTTGTCAACAAGCTCAGTATAGGACGACTAGGCTCTAATTTATAGTGATTATGTTCACAACCACCCTGGACGATGTTCCTGATTGCTGGAAGGGTAAATTTGCATAGTCAACAGAAAGGGTTCGATTCCCCTTTCAAGTATAATGACTATTATTATCATTTTTATTTATTACTATCCCAGGAGGAGGATCGCCGTGGAAAGAGTAGCACTATATCTGCAGGATTCCCATGATCTGAGAGATGGATTGGATTACGCACGCTATGCCGAAGCGCATGGTTTTGAAGCCGTCTGGCAGGCAGAGTCGCGTCTGGTCCGGGACGCGATCGTCCCGATGGCTGCCTACGCGGCGGTCACGGAACGGATCAAGGTCGGCTCGGGGGTGATCAACAACTGGACCCGCAACATCGGCCTGCTCGCCGCGACCTTCCTCACCCTCGACGATCTCGCGCCAAATCGGATTATCTGTGGGATCGGCGCCTGGTGGGACCCGCTGGCCAGCAACGTGGGCATCAAACGCCGCAAGCAGCTGACCGCCATGCGCGAAACGGTCGATGTGATGCGCCGCCTGCTCAACATGGAGCGGGTCACCTTCCATGGGGAGTTCCACCATGTCGAAGGGATCGAGCTGGATGTTGTCCACGGGCGGCGGGAGCCGCGCCACATCCCGATCATGATCGGCGCGACCGGCGACCAGATGATGGAGCTGACCGGGGAAATCGCGGATGGGGTTGTGCTCAACTATTGTGTCCCGCCCGAATATAACGACAACGCGCTGGAACTATTGGACAAAGGCCTGCAAAAGTCCGGCCGCCGGATGGAAGACTTCGACCGCCCGCAGTTGATCGTCTGCTCGGTGGACGAAAGCCACGATCAAGCCATCGAGTACACCAAGGAGCTGCTTTGCCAGTATCTGGCCCAGCAGCCGCACATCGCCAAGGCTTCAGGTGTTTCTCAAGATGTTATTCAGGAGATCCAGTCCATCCTGGGATGGCCGGCTACGAAGGAGCAGATCAACAAAGCGAAGCACCTTGTGCCGGATGACCTGGTCCATCGCATCACGGCCTCTGGGACACCGGCCGAGGCGAAAGCCAAAGTGGAGGAGTACCGGAAGCGCGGCTGCACCTGTCCGATCCTTTACCCGGTCGGCGGGAATTTCCGGTTATTGATTGATACATTCGCTCAGAAATGAAATGCCGCGAAGCGAAAGCAACACCTCCTGCTGTACCAGGAGGTGTTGCTGCATTAAATAAGCTTTCCCTGTAAATAATCCAGCAGCAGACTCAGGGCCGCATCCACAGCAAATACTTTGTTTGCCTCCCGGTCACCCGGGAACTGGAAAGTCTTCGCCCACGCCCCGTCGCCGGTCACGAGCCCGATCCAGGTCGTGCCCACCGGCTTCTCGGGGGTCGCGCCGCCGGGGCCGGCGATCCCGCTGACCGAGATGGTGATATCCGCTTTCAGCAACTTGCGAATCCCCCGGGCCATTTCCAGGACTGTCT
>JBAVVF010000148.1:0-3227 GCA_049697155.1 Anaerolineales bacterium | reverse complement strand
GCCTAGAAGACTACCATGGACGATCTCTATCGCGAAGTCATCATCGAACACTATAAAAATCCCGGCTACCGCGGGCGTCTTGACCCGCATGACATTCAGTTTGCCGACAATAACCCGCTGTGCGGCGATCACATCGAGATCACGCTGCGCACCGATGAAAGCGGCACCATCACCGACGCGCGCTTCGACGGGCATGGCTGCGCGATCTCACAGGCCTCCGCCGATCTGCTGATCGAATCGGTCATCGGCAAGCCGCTGGAGGAAGTGAAACAACTGAACAAACAATCCATCCTTGATATGCTTGGCATCGATCTCGGTCCCGTGCGACTGAAATGTGCCTTGCTGTCACTCAAGGTGTTGAAAGCAGGGGTTTATGGGTTGGGTGAAGCCAGCGACAGTCTGGTGGAGTAAAGGAATGTTCAATTACACTCAGGTGGAAGCTTCAAAGGTTGAATATCTGGAAATCGCCCCTGCCTCCGAGCTTCGCAATGGGGAGCGTCTCTTTGTTGAGGTGGAGGGCAAATCCATTGTCATCTTCAATATTGCGGACCAGTTCTTTGCGATTGCGGATATCTGCACCCACGATGACGGGCCTCTCGGTGACGGCGACCTTGAAGGCTATAACATCGTCTGCCCGCGGCACGGCGGTGAATTCGATGTGCGCACAGGCAAAGCCGTCCAGCTGCCGGTGGTGGTCGATGTGCCGGCCTATCCGGTGAAAGTAATGGATGGAATGATCCAGGTGGGGATCCCGAAGGAATAGTTGCCAAAAAAGGACGAGAGAGGAAAGAGCGGTTTACACTCTTTCCTCTTTTTTTGTTCTAGTCCCTGCAAAATTCTCCGACGATCCTCAGAATGTCGAATCCCTCGGCAAAAGGACATTCCGCCAGCGCGCCGTGGCGCACCATGATCGAGCGGGTCAGCTCGCTGTTGAAGTAGTACCGGTCGCGATAGGTCGCGTATTTTGCGAGAGCCTCGATTTTCTTGTTGACATCTTCCTCCGTCACTTCGACCAGGAAGTGCGGGAAGAACCCGTAGGAGGATCGCACAACGTCGAACCCCAGGACGGTGATGCCCCGAAAGGCGCGCAGGGCCTCATCGGTCATGGTCAGGTGGTCCTGGTGAATGTCCTGTTTCGAATGGACAAAGATCAGGTCGGGATTGAACTCCCGGCGAAGCTTCAGGAAGTATTCCAGGATCTCCTGGCGGGCATTGGGAAAGACCCGGGTTGTGAAGGGACCGAAGACGATCTTTTCCTCGGGAACTCCCAGCACGGCCAGCGCTTCATAATGTTCCCATTTCACATTTTTCAAATCAGGGTTTTTCTGATTGTCCGAAAGCGTCACGCATAAGACTTCTGTCTGGTCGACGATGTGATGCAGGAGCGCACCGCATCCCAGCTCGATGTCATCCGGGTGAGCGCCCAGGAAAAGGACTCGCTTGCCATAAAAGTTCATAGGTGTCTATTCATCCAGGACGGCGTAGGCCCGCACGGGAAAGGTCCCGAACGCGCGTACTTTGACGGGCGCGGCGTGAAAGCGGAAGCCGCGGTCGGGAAGTTTCTCCAATCCGCACATGTGCTCGCAGATCGGAATCCGACAGGCCAGCAGGACGGTGTGAACAGGCCGCGTGCTATCGGTGATGTCGTCAATATTGTAAGTATCGATGCCGACGAAAGCAGCCTCGGAGACTGCCAGGAATTTCGCGGCGTCCTCTGTCAGGAAGGGATGATCCTCAAAGTACTGGTCCGTGCACCAGTGACGGGCCCAGCCCGTATGGATCAGGACGGCTTTGCCTTTTACATCCAGTCCCTGGAAGGTCTTCGCAGAAATCGCGCGCCCGAAGCTTTGCGCGCGAACGACAATGCCATCCAGGTCGGCCAGCGACTCGAGGGGCAGCTCTGCAAGGTCGATTCCATCCGCAAAGCGATGAAATGGACTGTCGACATACGTTCCGGTGTTGGCAACCATTTCGATCTTGCCAATATTGAATTCCGTCCCGGCCGAGTAATGTTTGCGAGAATCCACCCGGGAAAGAAAATCGCAAATGATCGGCGCAGGCAACCCCTTGTACGTGATCATCCCGTGCTCGACTGCATGGCTAAGATCGATCAGCCTGCTGCTCATAAATCGCTCTCCTCATGATGATATGTCGTTGCGAGCCTTCGGGAAGCAATCTCCTTTTTCGATAAAGTTGCTTCGTCGGGAAAGGCGCCTTCCTCGCACCGACATGGTTTTACTTCGTCGCCAGGATTCCGCCGACGACCTTGGTCATCACCAGCTTGCCATCGCGCTCGAACCAGCGTGTAGCCACCTCGGTGATCCTGCCGATCAGGGCCTCGTATTCCTCTTTGCCGTTGAACATCGACGTCCATAGTTTGCGATCCTCGCTCAGCGAGGCCCGGACGTACTCCATGAACGGCGCTACCTCCGGGAAGGTGAGATGATTTTCGAATGTATGCAGCTGTGTCTTCGCAAAGATGCGATCGATCGTGTCGAAGATCTCGCCTTTGAAGCGCGAAGAGCCGGGCATGGGCGGGATGGTGGCATTCGTCGCTTCCCTGATGATGTCGTAGAACATCTTCTTGTTCTCGGGCAGCGGGCCGGAGACGAAAAGCCGTCCGCCGGGTTTGATCACCCGGTGGGCCTCCCCGAAGGTAAAGTCCAGGTTGGAGGCGTAATAGATGGCGAAGGCGCTGGTGCACAGGTCAAAGGTGTTATCGGGGAACTCGAATGGTTTGTTGAAGTCCAGGTATTGAAAATCGATATTCGTGCCGCGCTCCCGGTTCCTGGCGCGGGCCTTGTCCAAAAGCTCCTCTGAGAAGTCGCCGCCCGTGATTTTTGCCGCACCTTTAGTATAATCGTCGAACAGGAAGCATAGCTTGCCGGCGCCGCAGCCGATATCGAGGATGTTCATGCCGGCCCGAGGCTGGAGCAGGTCGTTGGTCCATTGATCGATGTTGGCCGAGCCGTATTTCTCGTGGATATCGATGCGGGTAAGCAAGTCTTTTGAAGTTTCCTGATAGTTTATTTCCATTGGGCAGCTCCTTGGTCATGTGAGGGTCACCCCTGTAATCTTTGGAATTATACCAAAAAGAAACTAAAATTCAATCGCTGAATTTTGAAGCGGTCGAACATCGAGACTGGAGCATTTATGAAAAAGGTTGTTCAAGCTGTAAAAGGCACGCGTGATTTTTATCCGGAGCAAATGGCAATCCGGGTCTGGCT
>JBAVVF010000147.1:0-4098 GCA_049697155.1 Anaerolineales bacterium | reverse complement strand
TACCTCGAATACAAACGCCATGGCGACGCGGCGGATGTTTTTTCGCGCGCAATCGCGTCTGTTCCGGATGATTTCGTGGCTCACGTGGGGATGAGCATCATTTACGATGAGGCCAATAAACTCGATGAGGCGATCTGGCACATGGAACGCGCCTTCGAGACCCAGCCGTCGAACCCGGCCATCCAGGGGGAACTGCAGCGCTTGTACGGGCGCCGCGAGGGAGTCCAGCCGCCACGCATCCGCATGACGCGCGGTGCGCTGGCGCACATGTACGTCCAGGGCGAGCTGTACCCCCAGGCCATCTCGGAAATCAGAAGCGTCCTCAAGGAGGACCCGGGCCGCGTGGACATGCAGGTCCTGCTGGCGCGGGCCTACTACCGGAGCGGTCTAAAGAACGATGCGGCCGATGTGGCTTCCTCGCTCCTGCGCACGAATCCTTATTGTCTGGATGCCAATCGCGTGCTGCTTGAAATCCTCGGTCCGGACCACCCCGACAGTGTGCAGGCCTATCGCCAGCGCGTGGTCGAACTCGATCCATATGCGGCACAGGTCGCCGGCTCGATATTCCTGGCCAATGAAGTGCCCGACGCGGCCGTCAGCCTGGAAAAACTGGATTGGAATGGCCAGCCCGTCGGGATGCAGGCCGATTGGGCATCCACACAGGCCATCAGCCTGGAGAGCGGCCGCGGCGCAGATGAGCAGCCGGAGTGGCTCACAGGCGCGTTTGGAGGAGCGGCAGCTGCTGCCAGCAGCCAGCCCTTCGATGCCTTCGGTGGGGCACCGTCTCAGCCGGAGCCTGTTCCCGGTTTCGATATGGCAACGCCCTCCGCCAGGCCCGCAGAACCTGTCGATGAAATCCCGGACTTTTTACGCGCAGCCGGATGGGGTCAATCCACCGGTGCGTTCGACGAAAGCAAGCCTGCCTTTGCAGACGAGGGACCTGTCTCCGGCGACCAGCCGATCGAGCAGGGCGATCTGCCTGACTGGATCAAGGCTATGGCTCCCGAACCGCCGGCCGAAGCGCCCGCTCAGGAAGAAGACCTGCCCGATTGGATCAACAAGATCGGCACGAGCGCGCTGCCGGTTCCCTCCGAGTCGAGCAGTCAGCCGTCGGAACCCGCCGCCCAACCCGCGGACGGCCAGCCGAACTGGCTGAAGCAGTTTGCTGCCTCGGAAGAACCTGCCGCGCCGGTGGCAGGAGATCAGCCGGACTGGCTCAGGGAGTTCGAGAGCAAATCGGAAGCCCCGGCGTCTGCCTCGAACGAATTCGATTTCCTCAATCAACTCGGAAGCCAGCCGGAAGCGGCATCCGCCGCACAGCCCTCCGATGACTTTGACTTTCTCAAACAACTGGACGGACAGCCTGAAACGACACCCGCTGTACGGCCTACCGATGACTTTGACTTTCTCAATGAACTGAAGGAAGAGTCGGCACAGCCGGCGCCATCCACGCCCGGACTTCCCTCGGTCGATAACCTGGGGACCAGTCAGGCGGAACGTGACGATTCGTTTGCGTGGCTCGAAAACCTGGCCGCCAAACAGGGTGCCACCGAAGGCTTGCTAACCAAACCGGAAGAGCGCCTCGAAAAAGAACCGGAATGGGTTCAGCAGGCGAAGACACTTGGGGCGCAGCCGCAGGAAACACCGCCTGCCCAGCCTCCGCGTGCCGAGGAACCACCTGCCCGCGCGAAAGAACTTGGCAAGAGTGAACAGGAACGTGATGACTCGTTCGCATGGCTTGAAAACCTGGCCGCCAAACAGGGTGCCACCGAAGGCTTATTGACCAAACCCGAAGAGCGCCTCGAAAAAGAACCGGAATGGGTTCAGCAGGCGAAGACCCTCGGGGCACAGCCTCAGGAAACACCGTCTGCGGAGCGTGCGCGTGCTGAGGAACTCCCCGTCAGCGCGGAGGAACTTGGCAAGAGCGAACAGGAACGCGACGATTCCTTTGCGTGGCTCGAGAACCTGGCTGCCAAACAGGGCGCCACCGAAGGACTGTTGACCAAACCCGAAGAGCGCCTCGAAAAAGAACCGGAATGGGTAAAGCAGGCCAAGGATTTGAGCCCTCAGCAGCCTCCTGCCGTTGAACCCCCTCCGGCGCTGGATGACACAGCGGCCTGGCTGCGCAGTCTGGACCAGGAAGAGGCAGCGCCCGCGCCCGTTTCTGACGATACGGCCATGTGGCTGAAAAACATCGACCAGCCGGAAGAGATCCTGCCTGAACCCGCTCAGGCTGAACCGGCCGGGGATCTGCCGGCCTGGATGCAGGAGATCCCGGCGGAGGAACCTCCTGCGGCGGGAGCGACTGTTGCCGTGCCCGCGCAGGAAGCGGCCGACGAGACCGCTTGGATGCGTTCGCTCGCCGAGCCTGCCGCAGAAGCCCCCGCGGAAACGGCTCCGAAAGTGGAGACGGGAAGTCTTCCCAGCTGGCTCCGGGGACTGGACGAGGAAACCACACAAGAATCTGTATCCGCCTCCCAGGGCGATTTGCCGGTCTGGCTGCGCGATGAGAGCGGTGAGACGGTGGCGGAACCTGCCAAAGTCGAGCCGACGCGCCCCACAGACTGGCGGCCGGCAGAAACCAGTCAGCCTGAACAGGCGGCTGCGCCTGAGCTTGTCGCCCAGGCTCCCCAGCCCGAGCCCCAGGTTCCTCCGGAAAAGCCTGCTCCTCCAGTTGAAAAGCCGAAGAAGCCTGCCGCGTCCCCAAAGCCCGAGCCCTATCGGGAACCGGCCACCCGCAGTCGGGAGCCCGGAGTGCCGGGTATGGCCGTCGACTCGATTCTGGGACAGGCACGCAATGAACTCGCGCGCAGCAACATCCCGGGTGCGCTCGAGACCTACGGCCGGCTCATCAAGAAGGGCCGTTTCCTGGATGAGGTCATTTACGATCTGCGCGATGCACTCTATCGCTATCCTGTGGAAGTAAGTATCTGGCAGGCGCTGGGCGACGCGTATATGCGCGCCAACCGTTTACAGGATGCACTGGATGCATATACCAAAGCGGAAGAGCTGTTGAGGTAGCGCTACCTGACTTCAAAGAAACCAACGGGCGCGCAGGTAAAGACCAGAAGCTTCCCATACCGCGTGCCCTTTGTTTTTAAAGATCTGCAAAACTATATGTTTGGAGGAAATCCGTGGAACGATCGCTCGTCCTAGTCAAACCCGATGGTGTCCAGCGCGCCCTGATCGGCGAGGTGATCTCCCGCCTCGAACGGCGCGGACTTCGCCTGGTGGCCGCGAAGTTTATGAGCGTCAGCCGGGAGCTCGCTGAAACGCATTATGCCATTCACAAAGGCAAGCCTTTTTATGAAGGACTGATCTCTTATATTACCTCCGCACCGGTCATGGCGATGGTCTGGGAAGGGCCGAATGCGGTCGCCGCCATCCGCCAGACCATGGGCTCGACGCGTCCCACCGAGGCCGCACCGGGGTCACTGCGACATGACTTTGCCCTCGAAGTGGGGCGGAATCTCACCCACGCCTCCGACAGCGCGGAGAACGGGGCCAATGAGGTGGCGCTGTGGTTCAAGAGGGAAGAACTGGTCGAGTGGAAGAGGGAAGTCGATCGCTGGGTATTCGAAAAATAGATTCAAGCAGGCAGAAGCAAAACATCCCGCAGATTTATCTCTGCGGGATGTTTTTTCTGGAAGAAGAGGTCCGGCCTGGAAATCAGTTATTCCAAATTTTGACAATCGTGTCCCAGATACCCCACAGCCCGGCGATGATCATGGTCAATCCGGTCAGGAAATAAACGATATTACCCAGATAGGGAACGGGAAAACTGAGGAATAATATGATCACACCCTGGAGAGTGGCAATGACCATTCGGGCGGCCAGCCCCAGCCCAAGAAGAACTGTGCCCAGTCCAATGATAGTGATCAGCGGGCTTTGCTTGAGGGCGATGGCACTTTTGTTTTCCGTCTCCACCTGCTGTACGAACTTCTCAGCGTCGCCCCAGCTGATCCCGGCGGCTGCGCAGAGATTCTCAATGATATCGTTGCGCTGGCGATGCCTGCCAAGCTCGCGTATCACGAAATTTGTTGCTTCCTGTTTGTTCAAGGTGGTCTCCGTTGCAGGCAGTATTGTCCGGGCTTATTG
>JBAVVF010000146.1:0-2473 GCA_049697155.1 Anaerolineales bacterium | reverse complement strand
GCCTGGGCGTGGATGAAATTCCCGGCCTGCTCGCGGATCGCCGCGACGACCTTCGGGTGGCAGTGGCCGGTGTTGGTCACGCCAATACCGCAGGTGAAATCAAGAAGCTTACGCCCATCATCGGTGTAAATATAGGAACCTTCGGCACGCTCCGCAACGAAGTTGAAGACACGCGACCAGGCGGGTGACATGTGAGGGAAGTTGTCGGTGTAAAGGGTATTAGTTGCCATAGTTGTCTTTCAGATCGGTGGTCGAGTAGTGGCGCCTCGCGCTGAGCGGAGTGCGAAGCACGGAGACGAAGCGGCGCCACGTAACGAGACCACGGGGTATCCTATGCCGGCAGATATTCCGCGGCCCACTCGATGTCGTGCTGCTTCAGGGTCTCGCGCGTCGGCACGCCGTTGGCGGTCCAGCCGGCCAGCCTGTAATACTCGTCGATGGCTAATTCCACTTCCTCGTGAGTCAGCGCGATGCCGGCAGTTGGACCCGCTCCCTGCAATTGCCGGTAGAACTTCTTCGGCAGTTTGTCAGCGCTGCGATTCAGGCCTTCCCGGGCATTGAACGTCCGGAAGAGGTTCAAGCGGCGCTTGCCTACTTCCATGAGTTCGTCGACGGTCATGTCCCAGCCGGTAACCGCCCGGATCATTTCGACGGTCTCGGCGGGCCCGTAAAGCGTCCAGGCGGGGCCGAAGACAAACTGGCACAGCTCGACCGAGTCAAGCATCGAGTAAAACACTTCGGTGAGATAGGCAAAGCGGACCTTTTCGGGCGTGAGGCTGTACCCCGGCTGAGGCTCGCCCAGGCCGATCAGCTTGAGCCGGTTGAGATTGAGGTCGGCGACGCCTTCCTCGTAATAGGGATCGTGTTCACTCGACTGGTGATCCGCGCCAAAGGGATTGACCGCATAGATCAATCCCAGGCTGCGCTTGGCCTGCGGCATATGTGCAGGCGCCTCCGCACCTTTGACCGTAATCAGGTATTCATCCGCACCCTTGCCCCACACTTTCGCGGCGCGCTCGGAGCCCTGGCCCAATGTTTTTCCAAAATCACCTGCGCCGTTGAGCATCATGTCCAGGGCCTTCAGCATGGCATCGGCATCGCCGAAGCGGAGTTCAAGTCCGTTCGTTTGCTCTTTGGTGATGATGCCTTTCTCGAAGCATTCCATGGCAAAGGCAATGGTCGCACCGGCCGCAATCGTATCTACGGCATACTCATTGCACATTTGGTTCGCACGTGCAATTGCCGCCAGGTCCTTCACGCCGCAGTAGGAACCAAACGTGCCGATGGTCTCATACTCGGGGCCGCCATACTTCGGGTCGACGCGGTAGGCGCCCTCTTTGACCTCGACCACGCGCTTGCAGCGGACCACGCAGGCGTAACAGGTATCGCGGTCCTTCAGGATGGTTTCGACCATGCGCGCGCCGCTGATGTCTTCGCAATGCTCGAACTGACCTTCGTTATAATTGTGCGTGGGCAGCGACCCGATGGTATTCTGGAAGATCACAACCGTGGCTGTTCCTTCCGCAGCCAGCCCGGGCATGTCCGGGTTATCGGGCAGAATTTTGGGCCCCGTTTTATTGAGATCGGTCAGGGCCTTCGGGTCGGCCAGAGTGGGTCTCTTCCGGCCGCGCACCACGACAGCCTTGAGATTCTTGGATGCCATGACCAGTCCCATGCCTGTCCGGCCGTTGTGACGGTTGGACATATTCACAAGGGAGGAGAACAGGATGCCATTTTCAGCAGCCGGCCCGTGCTGCAGGATCTCCGCCTTGGGATCGACTTCGCTGTGCATAATATCGTCTACTTCCCCGGTCTTTTTGCCCATCAAATGGGCGGCAGCACGCAGTTCCGCCCTGCCATCGATAATCGCCAGGTAGACAGGCCGGGGCGACTTCCCCTTGACCACAATGCCGTCAAAGCCCGCGAACTTCAGCTCGGCCGGGAAAAATCCGCCGGCCTGTGAGTCGCCGATGCCGCCGCTGATCGGCGATTTGGCATTGGCATTAATGCGGCTCTGACCCGAAATGGCCGCGCCGGTCGTGACGCCGGTCATCAGGGTTAATACATTTTCAGGCCCGAGCGGATCCGCGCCCTTCGGCATCTCGCGCAGGATGTAATGCATCCCCATGGCGCTCCCACCCAGGTATTTCCGATAAAAAGCTTCGTCCGGCTCCTCAACCGTCAGACTGCCTTTGGTCAGATCGACGTGCAGGATCTTGCCGTTATATCCATTGGGCATGGCTACCTCCATTTTTGATTATACAGTTGCGCCGAACTTATTACAATCTGGGTTTGCCGAAACAGACAAACAGGGACGCGTTCCCTGCAGGAATCCGCGTCCCTTTGCTTCGTATCCTTCCGGCCGACACCCGTCGCGGCTCGATAAGCGGCAACTCCCCTTGAGGTTCTACTCGCTCAAGTTCCCGATCCCAAGCGGGTTCTTCATATCCACCAGCTCGCCATTAATATCGGT
>JBAVVF010000145.1:0-4392 GCA_049697155.1 Anaerolineales bacterium | reverse complement strand
GCACAGACCCAGGGTCACAGTGGTTTTGCCACTGCGGCCCTGCGGCGCGGCGATCACCAGGCGAGGCAGGCGCTGGAATTCTTGGTGCATCGCGGACTCCAAAGTCAGGAGACTTCGGACTCCATTCACTTATATTTCCTGAATGGTGACCGCGCCATCTTCACAGGTCTCGCAGGACATGCAGCCGATGCAGTCATCCGTGCTGCCGGTGTAGACGGCGTATTTCCTGCCATCCTCCTCGATAAGTTTGATGACTCCCTGTGGACAATTCTCAATGCAGTCGCCGCAGGCTTTGCACTTCTCGATGTCAATGGTAATGATGAACATATTATCTCCAAAAATGTGCCAGCCGGACGCTCTCGGCGGCTCGAGCACAGTGCTAAAAACTCAAAACCAGATCCGACTCCAGGCCTCTTTTCGTCAGGAAAGTACTGCTGACCAGGCTGTCCACCTGCTCGATCAAGTCGGCCTGGGAAATGTCATTCAGCTCGAGAGAGGCTGAACAAATATAGAACTTCACGCCCGCATCCAGCGCATTCTGAATGAACTGGCTGACCGGACGGCCCCCTTCTTTCGCGCAAATCGTATCGGCAACTCCTTTTTTGAGCAGCTGCGTGGCCTGCATCGTAAAGAACAGGCTGACGTCGTGTCCCATCTTGGCGGCGCCGATCGCAAAGAAGAACGGCGCGGCGCAGCGCTCCGGCGTCGCGGGGCCGGAGGTGAGCATCATCAGGATCCTCTTCGGCTCGACCGGCATTACTGTTCCCCCCCTTCCTCTTTCCTGACCGGCTCGCGCGGCCAAATGATCGCGTTAGCCACCAGCTCGCTCAGGTTTTGCACCTTGACCTTGAGCTTGTAATGCCGCCTGACCTCATCCAGCTGGTCGAGGCAGTTGTGACAGGACGTGGCCAGGATCTCGGCGCCGGTCGCCAGGACCTGGTCCGCTTTGGCTTTGCCGGCCGCCTTGCGCTCTTTGGCAAACTCGCTCATCGAAAGCATTCCGCCTCCGCCTCCGCAGCAGTAGTTCTCGGCGCCGTGGGGCTCCATGTCCACGAAGTCCATGACGGCCTGGCGCAGGATGTAGCGCGGTTCCTCAATGATGCCTCCGCTGCGGGCCTGGTTGCAGGGGTCGTGATACGTGACTCGTTTGGGATTGCGCGTCGGGTCGAGTTTGATGCGGCCTTCACGAATATACTCCGCTTGCAGTTCCACAAAGCTCATAACTTTGAAAGGATAACTATGTCCCAGCCAGTTCTCGGCCTCCCAGCGCTGGGAGCGATAGCCATGCCCGCACTCCGCCATGACCAAAGACTGCGCGCCGAGGTGGTTGACCGCGCCTTCCAGGTTCGCGGCGATCTTGCGGGCCGCGGCATCATCGCCGGAGAACAGGCCGTAGTTGGTCGCGTCCCAGCTTTCGGTGCTGAGAGTCCAGTCCTCGCCGGCCGCGTTGTAGATCTTCGCTGCAGCCTGGATCAGGAACGGGAAATACTTTACTTCGCGCGGGTTGAAAGTATAGATCACCCGTGCATGTTTTTTGTTGATCGGGATGGTGACGCTGGGATCTCCCAGCTCGTTCTGGAGTTCCTCCTCCATCCATTTCAGCGTCTCGATGTAGTCTTCCTCGGTCACGCCCATGTTGTTGCCCACTTCGAGATGGACGTTCACGGTTGCCTTAAGTCCTTCGGGCGTCATATCCATGGCAGACAGCATGCCGCGCGCCGCGCGCACGATCAGGCGGGTGTCCACGCCCATCGGGCAGTTGAGGACGCAGCGTCCGCACATCGTGCAGGAGCCATAAGCGGTCATGACCAGCAGCTCGACCATCTCCTGGTCCAGCTCGGCCGCGCCGGTCCAGGCCGGGATGACCCTGCTGGTGGAATCGTACAGCCTGCGATAGACCTTGCGCAGCTGTTCCGCACGGTATGCCGGGACATGTTCAGGCTTCGGATCGGAAACGTAGTAATGACAGGACTCGGCGCAGATGCCGCAGCGCACGCAGGCTTCCAGGGAGGCTTGCAGCTGCCGGTTGAGGCGCTGGCGCAGGATTTCCACGGCAATGGCAGTCTTTTCGTCGGTCAGTTTGTAGCGTTCATCGGTGAATTTATCTGCAAACATGATCTACCTCTGCTCCGCGTATTCGCCCTTTGGCTGGCCGAGCACGCCCCGGCGACCAAAACCGAACCCAAAGAAGAACTTCGAATAAAAGAAGTACACGCAGTGACGGATCTTGCTGATCGGAATGTAGGCCATCATCAGACCGGCGATCACATAGAAGGCTGGTAAGACCACTGACCAGATCAAGGTCGCGGCGGCCAGCGCGATGAACAGGGATGTGAGGAACACCGAGGCATAATCGTCCGGCAGGCTGAGCGCCCGCTCGTTGGGCCCCGCAAGCCGGATAAAGATCCCGGCGAACCCAAAGAGCGCGCCGATCCCTGTGATTGCCGCGGCGGCCCAGAGCAGCCAGCCGGGCAGGAGGCTCAGCCACGGCCCCGCCAGCAGCACGCCGAAAGCCGTGAAGATGCCGACGTGAAAGAAGATACCCCGCAGGTAGGCGATCCAGTGGATGCGCGTGGACTCCTTTTCCCAGGGAGCCATGCCAAGCGTGAAGGCAAAGAGCACGCCTCGCAGCGGAGAGCCGCGCTGCCGGGCGAGGTCATTCCTGAACGGGCGGTTCATAATGTCACGCAGCCTTAAGAGAATCCCCAACAGTCCAAGGAGGAATCCTGCAATCGCGATGATGCGGGTAATGACAATGCTATCCATATTGCCTCGACTTTACTTCGTAATAACAATTGAAACGCTTGCCTTTCACAAAAATCTTCACCACGGAGACACTGAGCCGCGGAGTTTTTTTTATTCTCAGTGTCTTCGTGTCTCAGTGGTTCGAACTTCCTGTCGGAGGTATTCATTTTGTCGAAATCCGCTGTGCCGCTTCAGAAGCCTGACGCAAGGCCGCCTCTGCTTTGACCGGATCGATGCTCCAGAGCGCGTTCGCCAGGTCGAGCGAAGCCTGGGCCGGGGAAAGCGAGTCGCCGCGCACGCGCGCCGCCAGCGCCATGCCCAGGGCCTGCTCGAAGAGCGCCTCGTCATTCGTCGCGGCGGCGATGATCTGCAGCGCGACCGCCTTATCGGACTCGCGCGTCATCCTGTCGACCAGGGCCAGCGCAGCCTGGGGATCGTCCCTGGCCAGCGCGTCCACCAGCTCGATCAGCGGATATGAATCATCGAGGTCTTCGGCGGCTTCAATCGCCTGCTCGTAATCGCCAAGCGCGGTCCAGGCCTGGACTCGATAGTAAGGAGACTGGATCGAATCAGCCAGCGCCGCGTTCCTTGTTTCGCGGATGATATCGCGCAAGGCAAGATCGCGATAAAGCGGCACGTCTATCTTCACCACAGCGCTTCCGTCCAGCCCTGCTTTCGCGATCGCAGCCCGGGCACGCCCGCGCTCATAGTCGTCACTTACGGCTGAGGTTGCCCACGCAGTCGAATAATCTCCGAGACGCAAAAGCGCAGCGGTGTGAGCGTCGGAATACATTGGATAGATGCGCTTCAAAAGAGAAGGATCACCCGACGCGGCGGCCATATCGCTCAAGGCATAGGCGAGCGGCGCATCCGTGACACCTTCAAGAGCGACCAAGGCTTCATCGAAGAGGGATACATCCTGCGATGCGACTCCCACCTCGCGCAATGCCCGGGCCTGCTGAACAGGGTCTTCGACGAGCCGCGCGGCTTCCGCGGCCAGGTCGAAGGCTACCAGCTCGCGCAAGGTCCAGGCCCGGACGGCCGGATCGTCGATCGCACCGGCAACTGGCAGCGCCTTCGACGGCTCGACCTGCCACCAGGCCAGCGCGACCGCGCGCAGTTGCAGATCGCGGTAATAGCCTATTTGCGATTCAACAAGGAGTTGTTCTGCCTGCAGGAGCTGCGCGGCACGGGCAGGATCGACTTTATTCCATTCCATCGCGATCAGGGGAAGGCTCCAGGCGCGGGCCCGGGCCGCGTTCAGATCGACCGCGATCAGGTCGGCCTTTTCCATGTCGATGGGCACGCCGACCATCGCCTCCTGCACCGACAGCGACTGTCCCCAGAGGGCCTTTTCGTTTTCGCGGGCCTGCTGGACGGCAGCCAATGACTCTTCCAGGGCGGACTGGGCCTGCGCAGGGTCTGTCTCATTCCAGGCCGCGCCGAGACGGGCGAGCATCCAGGCCCGGGCCTGAGCCCGGTCGGCAGTCGTCGCGGCGCGATCGGCCGTATCCAAAACAGACTGCGCCTCCTGCTCCTCCAGCGTCACTTCGGCGATTTTCACCTCAGGCACGCGGAAGATCGGGAGTATAAAGAACCCCAACACGACTAGGAGGAAGACTACCCGTCCCAACCATGTCTTCCGCT
>JBAVVF010000144.1:0-7049 GCA_049697155.1 Anaerolineales bacterium | reverse complement strand
GCCTTGGCCAGATCTTCCCCATACCAGCGAAAACGGAGCTTGCGGCGCAGCGGAATGCCTGAAAGATGGTCATTGAACGAATTAAGGTCCGGCGTATCCATGTAGGCCGAGTTGACCTGCCGGGGTGGATAGGCCGTGGCGAATCCCGCCGGGTGGGAATGGATCCAGCTGCGCAGTTCCGGCAGCAGGCCCGGCTCGTAGGCCATCTTGATTTCATAGCGTGCATCCGGGAGTTCGGTGCTCATCAGTTGCCGAGAATCCCTTCCTCGTAAAGCTTTTCCACATCCAGCTCGACTGTGGCTACGTTCTTTCCGTTCAGCACAATGGTGCTGCCCTTCTGGGCAACCGCCGCCGTTTCCGTTTCGAGGATGACTAGATCCGTGGCTTCGATGGAAGCCGGGCCGAAGACGGGCTTCTTGATGTAGGCAGCCAGAGCCGCGAAGCGCGCCCCGGAGATGGTCGTGTTCTTTACATGGGTTTTGGAAAGATCCTTGCTGGCAACCCCAATTCCAACGGTATCCATCGTCACGTTCTCGAGGGTCATGACGCTGTCCTCGCCGACGGAAACACCCTTGTCAACGATCCGCTCGATGCGGGTGTCGGTGACGGTGACGTTCGAGCCGCTGACATCGATCGCATCGCCCTGAATGTCGTGGAAGTAGGAACCTTTGATTTCCCCTTCCACGAAATCGCCGTCAAAGGCGTCTGCAAAGGTATTGAGAAACTCGGAATCGATAAAAGCAAACCTGCCGTGGATGACGTTGATGGCATCCTCGGTTTGATTGTTTCCAAGGACGGCGTGCTCGAGCCGGACGGAGCTGTTGAAGAAGGTAATACCGCCGGTCAGGATCCAGCCGCCGCGCGCGATGCCGAATGTGTTCTCCACCCGGGCATACGTCCAGACGGACTCGGCCGGCGCGTTCAGGACGACGATCCCGCCCCAGCCCTGGGCCGGGTCCTGTGCGCCAAGAATGATCGGCTCGGAGGCGGTGCCCATCAAATTGACCGGTCCGCGGGCAAGCAGAACTGCACCTGGTGCGAAGCGCAGGGCGGTCCCGGCAGACACTTGCAGCGCAACTCCGTCCGGCAGTACGAGATCATCATTCACATCCCAAATCCCCGGCGCAACCAGCAGACTCTTTCGATTGGGCGAGGCGGAAAGGAAGGGATGCTTCTCCAGAAGTTCATCGAGCGAGGAACTGGGTGGCAGGGGCCCGACGGTCAATTCGTCGGGTGTCGATACGCCGGTCAGGGGGGCGCGAAACTCGGTTTTCAATCCGGCCAGGCGCACGATCGCATCCACCCGGGGAGGCGCGGCGTCCTGCCATGGACTGGTATCTTTCAGCGGCAGCGTGAAGTACGTGGGAGCAAACACCGCATTCTTTGGATCAATGACCGGAGCCAGCCTCGTTTCGGCATCCGCGGGCAGCGGCAGCGGGTCCCCGTTGATTTCGATCCGCACGACCTCCACCGGCAGGATCATAAGGTTTGTCAGCTCAATCGACAAAGCCGGTGAGGCGGTATCCCCGGGCATGACGCCGCGGGCCTGAACTGATCCCTTGACCGGATTCGGCGGCTGGAGCTCCTGTGCAAGACTGGTCTGGCGCTTAGACAGTAGCGGCCAGTCCACGCCGACGGTCAACTCCTGGTCCGGATATTCCACTCGCAGTGCCGACTCCAGTTGGCCCGGCCGGTCGCCCAGCCGCTTCGCGAAGGCCTCGATATATCCTGGCTGGGTAATGCGGTCCAATTCCCGCACGTAGGCCGCGCGGATCTCAGGGTCGTTGAATAACGTGCTGGCTCGAATGAACTCGTCGGATATGGAGGCGTCCTGGTGGCAAGAATCGAACGGCTCATTGTCGAACGCAACGGGCTCCAGCAGCCCCGTCACCGGGTTGTAGTAGAAGCGCCAGTTGTGCCACCAGATCCCGTGACATGCCCGCCAAAGATCCGTCAGGGCGAAGTAACGGCCCATCAGTTCGACATCGAATACCTCCGAGGCAGGCCGCTGGCCGGTCTGGTAGGCGCGCAGCAGGGCGCGGGCCGCATCGGCCTCGGCTTTCAGGACCGGGTCAAGCGCAACCTTGGATTCCTGGAACGTGGTGATGTCGGCGCTGGATTCGTTGGTTGCCATCCACGTGCCTCCGTCGGTGCTGATGCCATCCTCCCAGAAATTGGCGAGATTGTTCCAAAAGAGGTCCTCGTCGAAGCGAATGATCACACCCTGCCGGCGTCCCTGGCTTTCGATCAGCTCGGGGGCGAAGTGTTCCTCGATCGCATAGATTCCGAGCAGTCGGCCGTTCAGCAGCACGTTGACAAAGTCATAGCGCGTCGTCAGGATGCCTTCATCCATGAGATTCTGATGAAAGGCCCATTCGTTCAGATAATTGCGTGTCTCCGGGGTTTGCAGGGAGAATTGGCGGAAATGCAGGACCTGCCCGTCCGACTTGAGGTGGATGCGGAAGGACCATTTGTCTCCCTGGAGATGGTCGGTCCAGTCTCCCTTGAGGCGGATCTTCGCATCCAGCTTTGGTCCATCCTTCAGCTGGACCTGGGCGGGGACGAAATCCTCGTCGGTTGTCTGCAAAATACCTGTCTCGAAGGCCTCGGCCCGCTTATCGAGCATTTTCTGATAATGCTCGAATTTGAGATCGATAAAGAGGGTTTGAAGCTCGTTCTCCTCGTAAAGCCGGACTTCGTCGACCAGGTTCTTTTCAACTTCTGCCAGAGGCCCTTCCAGCTTGACGCTGCCGAGTCCCTCGGATAAGACCTGTCGCACGAAGGTACTGATCGGTGTGTGGAGCCCTGCCCGGAAGACCAATGCTCCCGCAAGAAATGCAGCCAGCAGAAGGAATCCCTGGAAGAGCGGTGATCCGTAAATTGTTTTGAATTTTGGCTTTGTCTTTGGCGGCTGCGCCTGGACTTGCTTGAATTTCACTGAATCTATCCTCCAAGCAAATTGCTCTGCTCGACGAGACTGACCGAACTCTCCGGATACGCGCCGCGCAATACATTCATGACGTTGATGAGCTTGGTCTCGTCGCGTACGTTCACGTAATAGGTCATCTGCAGGCGCTGACCCACATGATCGAGGCGGCGCAAATCCAGCTCAGACAATTCTCTCAACAGCAGTTCATTGACCTCGGTAAAGATGTTGGTCCCGGAATTTTCGGCCACGACCTGGATATTGAGATAAAGATTGTGGGAGGCTTTGCGGCGCCGGAAGAAGAATGCCCGCCCGGCCAGGAACAACATGATAACGGCAAAAGCTCCCAGCGTGGGGATGCGCTGGTCGGCACCGAAACCCAATCCCATGGCCAGGGCGAAGAACAGGAAGATCAGTTCCTCCGGATCCTTGATCGCCGTACGGAAGCGCACGATGGACAGGGCTCCGACCAGACCCAGGGAGAGCGCCAGCGAAGATTTGACGATCGAGATCACCAGCAGGGTGATCAGGGTCAGCATAGGCAGGATGGCGGCAAAATGGGTGCGGTTGGAAAGCGAATTCCCAAATCTGACGTAGTACCAGGCAATGATCAGGGAAACGCCAATGCCCAGGGCAAGATTCAACAATAAGATAGGCAGGGAAAGTGGAGCGGTAGTATCAACGGTCATCGAAAGCAACTCCTGGAGAAAATACGTAGGCGGGTATCATATCACAACAAAACAAAGGCTGCTACGCGTGGTTTACCACCTGTCCCAATGGACCACTTCCTCGAGTGATTTCCGCCCGCCGCTGACCGGAGCTTCCGATAAGCGCCGCTCGTCGAGTGGATATCCAAACGACAGGGCGATCCGCAAATGCCACTCGGAGGGGAACCCCAGGATCTGGCGGGCCTTCTCCGGCTCATAGATCGAGGCCGGCACCGAGCCGACTCCCAGCTCCCAGGCGGCCAGCTGCATGAACGCCGCGGCCTGCCCGGCATCGAACATGATCTGGAACTTCCCCTCGGGGTCAGGGGTCAGGATGGCCACGCCCAGCGCGGCGCCCGCCAGATGTCCCGCCCATTCCCCGCATTCGGAAAGGGACTTGAGGATGGACCTGTCTCGAATGGCGACGAATTGCCAGCTTTGCTCGTTTTTCGACGATTGCGACCGGCGCCCGGCGTTCAGGATGGCGTGAGTCACATCCTCGGGCAAGGGTTTGTCCTGGAATTTGCGCACGGCGCGCTTCAAGCGAATTGCATCTGATACGTTCATACAACCTCCATGCTTCGGTGATCTCGATACGGGCGAGACGCTTCGCGCACTCGCCCGTATCGAGACCATCGGCCTGCTTTTGTTTCGATTATATCCTCACAAATCAGCCTGCCTCTTGGCACTACCAGAAGGGGAAGATAGTCAGTAGCCAATCAGGGTCGATATTGGGATAATTACAGAGTGCCGCTCTGCGCGGCGAAAAAAACACGTTCGAAAGCCATTCCTGTTTGCGTTTTCAAGGAGAACTTTCATGACCCTGCCTACCGAATCAACTTTGCTTGCAGAATTCACCTACGAACTTCGTCCCGTGGAGCGGGGATATGCAAACCGTACGCTCTACATCAATTTGAACGACAATACCATCTTCGAAAAACCCGTTACCCAGCAGATGAAGGATCTGTTCACAGGTGGGCGCGGCTTCGCTCTGAAGCTCTTGTGGGACGCCGTCCGGCCCGGGACCAAATGGAACGATCCGCAGAATGAGCTGATCGTGGCAAACGGTCCTATCTGCGGGATCACGGCTTATCCCGGCACCGGCAAAGCCACGGTCGTGACGCTGGGTCCGCTCACGGAAAATGTGATCGACAGCAACGTCGGCGGGTATTTTGGGCCCTTCCTCAAGTTCTCAGGCTTCGACGCGCTGGAGATCCAGGGCAAGGCAGCCGAGGATGTGATCATCTTCATCGACGGCGATACGGGCCGGGTCACGGTCGAACCGTATACCTTCGAGGAGGCAGATTCCCATCTCATTGGAAACATCCTGACCGCGAAATATGGCGGTGACGAGAAAGGCAAGCGCGGTGTGGCAGTCCTTTCCAGCGGCCAGGCCGCCAATTACATCCGCTATGCGGCGATCAACTCCACGTGGTACGATGTGCGCCGGAAGGAGGCCCGCTTCAAGCAGGCCGGGCGCGGCGGCGCAGGGCGCGTCTTCCGGGATAAGAAGATCGCGGCGGTCGTCTGCCGCTTCAGCGATATGGGCGGCGACAAGAACGGCGTGGCCGACATGGCTCTCGTCCGCAAGGCGGGACAGCGCATCAACAAGGAGATCTCCGACCTGGACGACTCGCAGAACCAGATGCGCAAGGTGGGCACGGCCAACATCGTCGACGTGATGGATCACTTCGATCTCCTGCCGACCGAAAATTATCGCTTTGGCACCCACCCGGATGTGGGCAAGATCGATATGAAGGTCTGGAAGGAGAAGTTCACCCAGGGCCTGCCGGATGGCTGCTGGCTGGGCTGCACCATGTCCTGCTCGCACGGGGTGGATAAATTCCCGGTGCAGACCGGTCCATATGCCGGGACCTGCGTCCTGGTGGACGGGCCGGAATACGAAAACGCAGCCGGGCTTGGCTCGAACATCGGCAACTTCGACCCGCAAAAGGTTCTCGAGCTCAATTTCTATGCCGATACTTACGGAATCGACACGATCTCTCTCTCGAACTGCATTGCCTTCGCCATGGAATGTTATGAGGCCGGCATCATCACGAAAGAGCACACCGGCGGGCTGGAATTGAAGTTTGGCAACGGCGCGGCCGCGCTCGAGCTTGTGCATCAAATGGCGCGCGGGCAGGGCTTTGGCGTCATCGTGGGCCAGGGTGTGCGCTACATGAAGGAATACTTCACCCGCGTCTTCGGCGGCGATCCGGACTTCATGCACGATATCGGCATGGAAATCAAAGGCATGGAAATCTCGGAATACATGACCAAGGAGTCCATTGCCCAGCAGGGCGGTTATGGACTGGCGACCAAGGGCCCGCAGCACGATGAAGCCTGGCTGATCTTCATGGACCAGGTCCATGGCCTTCTGCCGACCTTCCAGGATAAAGCCGAAGCGCTGCATTACTTCCCGATGTGGCGTACCTGGTTCAGTTTGCATGGACTGTGCAAACTGCCGTGGAATGACATTTCTCCGGCCAACAACAAAGAGACTGCCGAACCGGCCAAGGTTCCCGAGCACGTCGAAAACTACACCTGGATCCACGAAGGCGTTACCGGCAAGCCGACCACAGCCGCGGACCTGCTTCTGCAGTCCGAGCGCGTGTACAACTTCCAGAAAGTGTTTGCGCTGCGCATGGGTCGCGTCGGACGCCAGCATGATTATCCGCCCTACCGTGCCATGGGACCCGTCACGAAGCTGGAATACGAATCACGGCAGGAGCGTTACGACGAGCAGCTCAAGCGCCTGGTCGAGATCGATCCGGCCGGCATGTCGACGGAAGACAAAATGAAGGAGCTGCGCAAGTATCGTGAGGCGCAGTATGAACTGCTGATGGATGCTGTCTACCAGCGCCGCGGCTGGGACAGGAACAGCATTCCCACCGTTGAAAAGCTGCGCTCATTGGGCATGGACCTGCCCGAGCTGGTCGAGGTCGTCGAGCAGGCAAAGAAAGAAGTTTAGTCAGACATTTGATGAATGGAAACAGGCAGGTCCAAGGCCTGCCTGTTTCGTTTTAGATGAGCGCGGTGGTCGAGTAGCTCCGAGTGCTTTTCGAGGAGCATATCGAGACCGCCAATTGTATGCCTGCATGTGAAAGATGGTCTCGCTGTGCTCGACCTACTCGACCGTCGGCATTTACTTCTGCCACAGAGTATAAGTCCCTCAATGGATGAACAACTCAACTTCAAACCCTTCGGACTCTCATCCCTGGTGCTGATGCTCGCTGGCTGGGGCGGACTTTATCTGCTCATCAGCTATACCCGTCCATTCGTTTGGCCGCGCTGGGCATTCTTCATCCTCGTCATGCTGGCGGTCACCGGGCTGGCACTGCCGGTCGTTTATTTTTTTCACCGCCGCTTCCCCGGCGAAAAACCTGCCGAGGCGAATGTGATCGTTCGTCAGGCCA
>JBAVVF010000143.1:0-2483 GCA_049697155.1 Anaerolineales bacterium | reverse complement strand
GTCTGGCACAATGGTGCGGGGACGGCGAAGTTTGCGCAATCATACCACCAGACTCCCAAAATGGAGGTAACCGATGAACAAAAACCACGCAAGTATGAAAGAAAATCATTATCGTCAGTTGCTGATCATGGCCGGGTTGTCTTTCATCGCCATGTACATCCTGATGTATGCGATGGTGGACACGTTCGGCCACGTCTATAACAATTTCAACCAGTTCTATATGGCCGGACTGATGGCGGCTCCCATGGTCCTGATCGAGCTGCTCGTGATGAGATCCATGTATAAAGACAGGCGGCTCAATATGATCTTCATTGGCGTCAGCGTCATCGCCCTGGCAGGCTTTTTCCTCTTCATCCGCCAGCAGACGGCCATCGGGGATAAACAATTCCTCAGATCGATGATCCCCCATCATTCGGGGGCGATCCTGATGTGTGAGCAGGCTTCGATCCAGGATCCGGAGATTCAGGCGCTGTGTGACTCGATCATTGCCGGCCAGCAGGCTGAGATCGACCGGATGGAGACGATCCTGCAGAGGCTGGAAGAGTGAACTTATAACTGACGATGTGCTTTCGATGCCGCCCTCCTTCGGAGGGCCTTGACACGTATGCTATACTATTATTATAACTTTAGTCTTATTTAGAGACCCAATTCCAGATATCAAGTGATGAGACGATCCCATTTACAAATTGTTCTCTTAAGTTTCCTGCTCGTGTCTTGCGCCGGGGGGGCTGTCAACGCGCAATCCGGAGAACCCATTTTCACCGTCACGACCAAAAACAAGGATGACCGGGTGATCTTTCAGAATCTGAATGCTCAGACCTTCATCGACGTGTACAGCCCCAGCGGGATCGGTTCGGCCGCCCTGGGACTTGAATCAGGCACGCTGCCTGAAGAGATCGTGCTCCGGCTTCATCTGCGGGGGCTGGAGGAGCTGCGTCTCACCTCCGCCCAGACCAGCATTATTGCTTCGGTCTCGAACAGCGATCCATCGGAGATCCGCCAGAGGGTCCTGGCCGCGAGTAGCGACACTCCCCTTACGCCGGGCCATCCCCTGTGGATGAAGATCGAGATCGTCCCGGAGCAGGCAGAGAAAAAGATCCCGCTCGAAGAAGGATATTTCGAGGTCACGCTCCCGCAGGAATTCATTCAAAAGGCGGGCAGTTCCTTCGAGATCGAATGGATCGATTTTTACAGGTAATCAAGGAGGTCACCGAACAGATATATATCCCGACCCTGCATCATTGTCAGAGATCAGAGTAAGTTTCACCAACCCGTTTTTATTTAAATAAGGAGCAGGCTATGTTTAAGGGTAAGGTTTGGATTCATTGCTTGGTGCTGATCGTAATGATGTTAAGTTTCACCCCTATGCCGACCGCCGCGGCGCAAGGCGAGGTTGTCGCCAAAGTATATTTCATCCCGGACGTGTTTGATGTGGAGACGCGCAGCCTGATTGCTGCGACCGGTGCGCTAATCCTGGAGGTGGGACATGATTATGTTCTGGTCGAAGCGACCCCTTCCGAAAAGAAAGCCATCGAAAAGAAACTCGGAATGACCATTGCGGAACCGACTGCCGAGCTGGCGCCGCAGCTGGCATTTCCATCTGCGGACTCGGCCTATCATGACTACGCCGAGATGGTCGCCGAGATCCAGCAGGCAGAAGCAGATCACGGCGCGATCTTCGATCTGTTCAGCATGGGCACATCCTATCAGGGGCGCACCATCTGGGCCGGCAAGATCTCCGACAACGCCGCGACAGACGAAGCCGAGCCTGAGGTACTCTTCACCCATCACCAGCATGCGCGCGAGCACCTGACGGTGGAGATGGCGCTCTACACGCTCAGAATATTGACAGATGAATACGGCTCGAACGCCGAGATCACGAACCTGGTGAACAGCCGCGAGATCTGGCTGGTCTTCGACATGAACCCGGACGGCGGCGAATACGATATCGCCACCGGAACGTATCGCTCGTGGCGCAAGAACCGCCAGCCGAATTCCGGCTCGTCCTACGTGGGAACGGATCTGAACCGCAACTGGGGCTATCGCTGGGGCTGCTGCGGCGGGTCGAGCGGATCGACCAGCAGCGAGACGTACCGCGGCGCTTCTGCCTTTTCCGCGCCCGAGACGCAGGTCGTGCGGAACTTCGTCAATTCCCGTGTCATCAACGGCAAACAGCAGATTACGGTCGCGATCGACTTCCACACCTACAGCGAGCTGGTCCTGTGGCCATATGGTTACACCTACACGGATGTGCCCGCCGACATGACCCAGGACGATCATGACGTCCTGGCGGCAATGGGTCAGGCTATGGCCAGCACCAATGGCTATACTCCCGAACAGGCCAGCGACCTGTACATCACCGACGGCACGATCAATGACTGGCTGTATGCGCAGCACCGCATCCTTAATTACACCTTCGAGATGTATCCCAGAACATCCTCCCAGGGTGGCTTCTATCCACCGGACGAGGTGATCCCGGCGCA
>JBAVVF010000142.1:0-5001 GCA_049697155.1 Anaerolineales bacterium | reverse complement strand
GATGATCCCGACGACGGAAAATCCACCGATTAGAATTGGGATAATCAGAGCACGGTCAAAGGATGGCTGTTTATCCATAAATGGGAATAAATTTATTGTGAGATCGGTAGATTCAGCTTACAGAGTGCCGCATAGTCAGGTAAACCTGAAGCTTAAATCCTGGCTTACAAATCATTCAAAAGTTGACTTGCGAATGAAACAAGCGGTATCATCAGGCAAAAGGATACCACAATCATGCATAATCCACAGGACTGCTCCGCGTGTCTGATGCCGAAGCCCACATCGATTCGCCCGGAAACAGGGAGTTTCACGGTTTCATCCAAGACCCGGATATTGATAAAAGACAGGAATATCGAACCCATTGCGAACCTTCTGGCCGCATATCTGGGACAGGCCGCTGGTTTTGAAGTCAGTGTCCTCGCGGAGGAGGCAGATCAAGTCCCGGGAAATATCCAGCTCACACTGAACAATGACCCGAGTCTGGGCGAAGAAGGCTACGAATTATCCGTTGCAACCGACTCGATTCATCTGCATGCCAATCGCCCGGCCGGATTGTTTTACGGGGTCCAGACTCTCCGGCAGCTGATCCCGGCGGGCCATTCCCCGACCCTGAGCCTGCCCGCGCTTTCGATACGCGACCTGCCCCGCTTCGAGTGGCGCGGCGCGATGCTGGATGTGGCACGACACTTTTTTGGCGTGCAGACTGTGAAGCATTACATCGACCTGATCTCGCATTACAAGCTCAATCGCCTGCACCTGCACCTGACCGACGACCAGGGCTGGCGCATCGAGATCAAATCATGGCCGCAACTGGTCGAGATCGGGGGCAGTACCCAGGTCGGCGGCGGAGGCGGCGGCTACTATACCCAGGAGCAATACAAGGAGATCGTCGAGTACGCCCGCAGCCGCTTCGTCACAATCGTGCCCGAAGTCGATACCCCCGGGCATACCAATGCAGCCCTGGCTTCGTACCCGGAATTGAATAGTTCAGAGGAAGCCCCCGCGTTATATGAAGGTATGCAGGTGGGCTTCAGCACGCTCTGGATCAACAGCGAGATCACCTATCACTTCCTCGATGATGTGATCCGCGAGTTGGCCGCGCTGACCCCAACGCCCTACCTCCACATCGGCGGTGACGAGGCCCGTTCCACCCCGGCAGAAGACTATAAGAAATTCATCCGGCGCATCCAGGAAATCGTCATTGCGCATGGCAAGCGGGCCATTGGCTGGAGTGAAATGGGTGAAGCCGAAGTGCTGCCGGGAACGGTCGTCCAGCACTGGGTCGGCACAGCCTACCAGGGCGCCAAACGCCAGGGTGCAAAAATCATCCTTTCCCCGGCCAACAAGACGTATCTGGATATGAAATACGACACATCCACCCCGATCGGACTGGATTGGGCGGGTCTGGTCAGCGTAAAGGATTCCTATGATTGGGAGCCGGGCAGCTACATGGAAGGACTCGAGGAAAGCGACATCCTTGGGCTCGAAGCGCCGCTCTGGACAGAAACAGTCCAGACGATGAAGGACATCGAATACATGGTCTTCCCGCGCCTGATCGGGATCGCCGAGCTGGCCTGGTCACCGAAAGGCCAAAGCTGGGAGGACTATCGACAGCGGCTCGCCGCGCATGGCAAACGCATGGAAGCGATGGGCATCAATTTCTTCCGTTCGCCAGATGTGGAGTGGGAGTAAAGTAAGACGAGATAACAGCTCACTCTACCTCGAAGGAAGTTCAACATGAATCTTGTCATGTGGTTGAAAATCGCAGCGCGCATCCCTTTTGGTCTTCTTGCCGCCGTCTCGCTCTATATGGGCGCTAGTGAAATATTGAGTGGGAATTTCTCTGAGGGAATTGGGCTTTTGTCAGGAGCAGTGTTTTTCGGTGTGGTATTGTGGTTCGCGTGGAATAGCCCATTCGCTACAGGAGGCAAGCTCGTATTCGGAGGTATTCTGTTTTTGGCCTTTTCCCTAATGGGCGATCGCACAGAAGAAGATCTTGTTGAATTCATCCTGGGTGGCTCGGCGCTGATCAGCGGGTTGCTTCTTCTGCTCGCTGCATGGGCAAGTTCCAATGCCTCAGAATAAAAAATCATCCCCGGGCTTGAAATGCTCGGGGATGATTTTATTTCACAGCCTTATCCGTAATCTCCAGCGCCTTATCCAAAACATCAAACCCTTCTTGCAATTGCTCCTCCGTAATGATCAGTGGCGGGATGATCAGGACCGTGTGCCAGTGTGTGTACACATACAATCCATGATCCAGGCAATACTTCTTCAGCGCGGCCATCTCCGGGGAGGAGCCATTCCAAGGCGCCATGGGCTCCTTCGTCCTTCGATCCCTCACTAATTCGATAATCCCAAATAAGCCGATATTCCGCACCTCCCCCACCGAAGGATGCGCCTCGCCAAGATCGGTCAGCATGCGCTTCAGCATCGGGCCCATGGCTGCCGCGTGCTCCACAATCCTATCCTCCCTCATCACCTGGATGTTCGCGATGGCCGCCGCAAGTGAAACGGGATGTGACGTATAAGTCAGTCCGCTTTCGAAGGCACGCTCGTTGAACGCCGCGGCGATCTCAGGCTTCATCGCCACCGCACCCAGCGGCGCATAGGCCGAGGTCAGCCCTTTTGCCATCGTCATGATATCGGGGACAACGTCCCAGTGTTCCACGGCAAACCACTTGCCGGTGCGGCCGAAACCGCTCATGACCTCATCGGCGATCATCACGATGTCATATTTGTCGCACAGGGCGCGTACTCCCTGCATGTATCCCTGCGGCGGGATGATGATGCCGTTCGTGCCTGTGACCGACTCCATCAGGATCGCCGCGATGGTTTCGGGTCCTTCGTAGCGGATGACCTCCTCGAGATGGTTGAGATAATCCTGAGCGAAGTCTGCCTCGGAAATATCGGGGTTTGTGCGGTGAAAGGTGGAGCGATACCGGTACGGGTCGAGGAAATGCACGACGCCGGACATCAGATTCGGCTCCCAGACGAGGCGGCGCGGGTCGCCGGTCGCAGCCATCGCTCCGGCGCTCGCCCCGTGATAGGAGCGGTAGCGGGCCAGGATCTTGTGCCGGCCGGTGGCGCCGCGCGCCAGCTTGATGGCGTTCTCGTTGGCATCCGCCCCGCCCAGGCTGAACAGCACCTTCGACAGCGTCTGGCCCGGGGTGATCTCGGCCACCATTTTGCTGGCCAGCGCCCGGGCTTTGGTCGTCATCCCCGGCGCGGCGTACGGAAGCTGCGCGGCCTGCTCCTGCATGGCCTTAATTACGCGCTCGTCACCGTGACCGATGTTGACGCACATCGTCATCGAATTGAAGTCGAGATAACGCCTGTCATCCACGTCCCAGAAGTACACGCCCTTCGCCCCCTTGACCGCGATCGGGTTGACCTTGGCCTGCGCAGACCAGGTGTAGAAAACATGCTCTTTTGAAAGGGATAGAATTTCATCATCGGGGAGATTGAACATGGCATTCCTCATGGAAACAAGTATCAAGTACACATTTGCCTACTTGTTTACCTGCTTACTTCCTCATTATAACCCTCCCCATTTTGGTGAACTGTGATAAACTACAGCCCGCTTCAAACAGGTACGTTACAACGTGCCTTTCCGCTCCCGGCAGACCCACGGTTTGAACTGGAGTAATCCCATGGAAAGGAGGAAACCCTCATGCGCAAATATGAACTCGTTTGCATTGTCCAGCCGGAACTGGATGAGACTGCATTTAAAGGTGTGGTCGATCGCCTCTCCGGCTGGGTCAGTGAAGCAGGCGGAAGCGTGGACAAAGTGGATATCTGGGGACGCCGCAGGCTGGCCTACCAGATCCGCAAACAAAGAGAGGGTCAGTATGTTATTCTGAACGTGACACTCGACCCGAAGTCCACCAGCGAACTCGAACGCAACATTCGCTACCTCGAGCCGGTCCTGCGTCACATGTTGTCTGCTGTGTCATGATTTTAGAGATATTCTCGGTTTACCAAGGAGATTGACATGAGCCGAGGCCTTAACAAAGTCCAAATCATCGGTCACCTGGGGCGCGACCCCGAAATGCGCTATACACCCTCCGGGAAGCCCGTCACAACGTTCACGGTCGCGGTCAGCCGCTCGTGGAATACAGTCGACGGGGAACGCCACAACGAGACGGAATGGTTCAACATCGTTGCCTGGGGCAACCTTGCAGAGATCTGCAAACAGTATCTCAACAAGGGCCAACAGGTGTACGTCGAAGGACGTCTGCAGACCCGCCGCTGGGATTACAAGGAAGGCGTCAAGCATACGAGCGTCGAAGTGGTCGCAAATGAAATGATGATGCTCGGCGAACGCAGCGATCGGCGTGAACATGCCACTGGCCAACCGGCAGCGGAGCTGGGTAACGACGAGAGCGAGATTTCCCCCAGCGAGGATGAATTCCCCTTCTAGGCAAGCGCCGCCTGGAAGATGTTTTGCGACACCTCTGGAAGGCCTGTCCAGCCCAGGCTGGAAACACAATCCGAGCCAACAAACAGGCCTGCGCCGGCAGGGTGTCCATGTTTAGAATATAAATTGGAGTAAGAAATGGCTGAAGATCGAAGACCATCAGGCGAAGGCGGCGGTGAGCGCCGCTTCTTTGCCAAGCCTAAATTTTGTCAATTCTGCGCAGACAAGACCCTGACAATCGACTATAAAAAGACAGACCTGCTGCGCAAGTACGTCACCGAAGATGGCAAGATTCGCCCGCGCCGTCAGACGGGCGCCTGTGCCAGGCATCAACGCGCCGTGGCGGCTGCCGTCAAACAGGCTCGTCAAATTGCCCTGCTTCCCTTCACCGGCAGATCCTTTGACGATGGGCGCTGATCCTGAATAGCAGGTCGGGGCATGGCATGTCGATCAAGCAGGCAGCCTGCCCCGTCTTTGCGTCATGGAGAAAATGAATGCCAAAACAAAGCACTACACAAAAAATTGTCACCAAAAAACATATCGCCCGCCTCGAGCGGGAACGACGCCAGGTCAACATCATT
>JBAVVF010000141.1:0-4964 GCA_049697155.1 Anaerolineales bacterium | reverse complement strand
TATGTATCTATATATAACCCTGATCTCGCTGGGACAGTTTTTGTTCCTGATGGCTTCCGGCTCTATCACTTACGAGGGCGCGAACTTCTTCGACCTCCTGAGCATCCCCAACCTGCATCTTAATCAGCTCGCACCGGGCCTGGCCTACTTCGTCATGCTGAAAACCGCACAGCAGGTATTGCTCATCCTGCTCGACGTGGAGGACAATTCACGCCGCGCCGCAAGGAAATAATGCTTCCCTCATGACGGGTATGGCTGAAACACAAGAATCTCCGGCGAACACTTTATGTAAGTCCTGCGGCCTGTGCTGCACCGGGCACTTATTCATCTGGGGCAAGCTCAGGTCGGCGGAGCTGGACTCCGCCGCGGCGCTCGGCTTGAATGTGTCGCGTGCCCCCCGGCAGCGGGGATTTAGCCAGCCCTGCCCGCTTTGGCAGGGACAGTGCACGATCTATTACTCGCCTCATTATCCGCGCTTTTGCCGGACATATAAATGTAAATTGCTCAAACAGATCCTCGATGAAAATACCCTCCTGCCGGACGCGCTGCAACTGATCGAAGGGGCAAAAGGCCTGATCCATGACGTGGAGTCCCTCCTGCCTCCTTCGCCGCTGACGAATTTCCGCGAGCGTCTCGTGTCACACCTGGACGGGCAGGAGCTTTCAGAAACTGAATTCTCAGGCAAAGCCCGGGACCTGCTGGTCTTTTATGAAGAGGTGTTCGGCGTGGACGACCTGATCGATCCGCCCGAGTAGAGTAAGAGCAGCACTACGCGGCAGGCTGCAGGGCATGCAACCCTGCTCCTGTATGGGACGTATGTCTCCTTGATGGTTGGAAAGACAAACCACACAAAAGGAGAATGCAATGACCACGGATTCGAAGCCTGCTGAGCAGGAACAGCCCAGACGGAAAGTGATTTATCGAAACCCCGGTGCGCCGGTCTATGGATTGGGCTTCATCGGCGCGTTGATCTATTATATTGGCCATGCGACTACATTCTGGCTTGGCGTGCTGGGATTCTTCAAAGCTGTCGTCTGGCCCGCAATGCTGGTCTATGAGCTGTTGAAGTATCTGAATATGTAAAGACGATGGACCATGGACGATAGACCAGGTCCATCGTCTATCGTCAGTACGGTCCTTCAGCGGATCTCGAGGGGCGGCTCGATGCCCGGCGACGTGAAAGTGTAGGCGATGAAGATGGCGTTGAGGTCCAGTGCCTGCAGGACCTTGCCGGCCATCAGATCGTCAAAACTGGCAATCCGGGGATCCTGCCCTTCGACCTTGGCAGCCAGGACCGCATAGCAGATGCGTGCCCCCGGGTATTCGCTGCACAATCTTTCAACGGCAACTTTCAGGTCCTGGCCACTTTTCAGCTCTGAATCAAGCAGCAGGATCAACGGTATGGGCCGTTCCGTGGTCGCAGCGGACCGTGCCGGAGATAACTTCGGCAGCCAGGAATCCGCTTCGATGATTCTGCGCCCGCCTCCTTCCGGTGTGCCTTCGGTCTTGAGATAGCCAAGCTTGCAGCGTTTCATGATCGATCCACCCAGAAACGAAGCGATGACCAGCCCGGCGTCGTTGATGGCGACGCACAGGTCGGCCGGCAGGCGCTCCTTATGATTGATGATCTGATCGCGCAAATCCTCGATGCCCTGCCCGAACGTTTTCCAGCTCAGGTTCAGGCGCCGGCTGAGATTGGGATTGGGCAGCCCGCGAATGGAAATGAGTTGTTCCCTGCCGGGCACCTTGATTTGGAATGGCTCACCCTCCTGGGAGATTGCATAGGTCAGTTTCCGCCCGGTGATCGCCAGGAACAGGTTCTCCATGCGTGCCAGATGACTCTGTCCATCCCGATAGTCAATGAAGTGGCAGTCCTGAAGAAAGGGAGGCACTTCAGGATTGGCTACACCCGGCAGAATGACGGGTATGACGGGGCAATTCTCCCGGACGAGCCGGTTCAGCGCCTGTCTAAGCTCCGCCCTTTCCCAGGCTCCCAGCCCCGATTGTCCGATGAGCACCGCCACGGAAGCTGAAGCTTCGATGGCGGTCCCCAATTCATCCTGCCAGGCCCGGCCGGCTTTCAGTTCCCATTTGTCGAACCAGACCCGCACTCCCAGGCCACTTAGCTCGCTGGCAAACTGTTCGGCCCACTCGCGATCTTTCCCGTTGTAGCTTACAAAGACATCGTACTGAGCCATGCTTACTCCCTTATTTGTAGTGAGGCATTCTTTATCAGGCTACAGAAAGCATATATCAAATCGCTTCCTCTGGCATGTGTCATTTGTCTTAAAATCCCTGCTTTGCGCCATACCGCCGAACGAGCGGGGTTCAGATTCTCAGCCATGGATCACACGGATTTGCACTGAATTTTTAAAGGGAATCCGTGAAATCCGTGGCAAAGAAAAAGTGCGGGCGGAAAGACCAGATCCTTAGCCGCGAATGATCGCCAATCGGCGCGAAGTAAAAACCGTTCGCGGTAACTCATGGTAATTCGCGGACGTCCACTTCGAGCTCTTCGTATACTGCGCGGGGAAGAGAAACGCGAGGCCGAGCTTCTCAACTGCCTTAAAAAATCGCCGGGTCCAACATTCAACCGCTGTATAATGCCTCTACAGATTCACCGGACCGGGCAGGTACACCCTGGTCATATGCATATTTGATGCTCGTGGATCATTCAATACTCTTCTCAATACAGGAGAACGAATTTCACCATGGCTAACCCTCTCAAGTTCATCCAGCCAAAGATACGGCCCGCCCTCGACGATTCCTTCCAGCCGGCCGCGCTGGCAAACCGCAAGTTCCGCGAGGCGGTCGCCGGGATCAGCGTGCCGCTGGTGATCGGCCTGGAACGGAGCAACGGTCAGGTCTCGCGCTTCGAGACGAAAGTCTTCCCTGAAGGCCAGGCGGACTTCGAAACAAACTTCGAATACATCGAACGGATCGTCAAGTTCCTGCTCTGGCAGCGCGGCGGGTTCAAGGTCTATGTCGGCGGACCGCGCGCCATCGGGGAGTATGTTTCCAAAGCGTACGCGCCGGATGGCAAACGCGCCTTCGACTATCATTTCATGGGCGAACAGGTCTACCAGCAGACCTTTCAGGTCGTTCCCTGTTCCCCGGAGGAAGTGCCGGCGGCGCGCGAGACCGGGCAGCCCCTCGGCCGCAACCTGGAGGGTCACCGCATCGGCTTCGACCTGGGCGCCTCCGACCGCAAGGTCAGCGCGGTGGTGGACGGCAAGGTGGTCTACAGCGAGGAGGTCATCTGGGAGCCGCGCAAACAGTCCGACCCCGACTATCACTATCGCGAGATCATGACCGCTCTGCAGACCGCGGCCTCGAAGATGCCGCGCGTCGACGCGATCGGCGGCAGCTCGGCCGGCATCTACATCGACAACCGTCCGATGGTGGCGTCACTGTTCCGCGGCATCCCGCAGAAGCGCTTCGACGAGATCCGGAATTTATTCATCCGCATTCAAAAGGAATTGAACGTGCCGCTGGACGTGATCAACGACGGTGACGTGACCGCGCTGGCCGGCTCCATGTCCATCGAAGACAACGGCATCCTGGGGATTGCCCTGGGCTCGAGCGAGGCGGCCGGTTATGTCAACCTCGATGGTCATATCATGGGCTGGCTGAACGAGCTGGCCTTCGCACCCATCGACTACAGCCCCAGCGCACCCGTGGATGAATGGTCCGGCGACAGAGGCTGCGGCGCGTTGTATTTTTCCCAGCAGTGTGTCTTCCGGCTGGCGTCCAAAGCTGGCATTGAGCTTCCCTCCAATCTGACCGATGCAGAGAAACTTGCATTCGTACAGAAACATCTGGAAGCGGGTCACACAGGCGCGCTCAGGATCTGGCAAAGCATGGGCACCTATCTCGGCTACGGTCTCGCCCACTACGCCGACTTCTACGACATCAGGCATGTCCTGATCCTGGGACGCTGCACATCCGGGCGAGGCGGTGACCTGCTGCTCGAGGGCGCGAAACAAGTCTTCCAGGCCGAGTTCCCCGAGCTGCTCGAGAAGATTGCACTGCATTTGCCCGATGAAAAAGTGCGCCGCGTCGGACAATCCGTCGCCGCGGCGAGTTTGCCGGTTATACAATGATCCGTCACACCTGCACCGACCGCAGGTGCGGTGTTGCGAGGAGTGGCGCAGAGTGCCACGACGAAGCAATCTCACGTTTTATGCTTACTGCGTATGAGATTGCTTCGCTCACCGCAAAGCGGTTCGCTCGCAATGACAGAAAAGGAAAAGAAAATGAAATTCCATCTCCCCTCCGCCGAAGTCTACATCCCCGATGACCTGCATCCCGAGCAGGCCTTGGCCCGCACGACCCACCTTTGCATCTCCGCCCACCAGGACGACATCGAGATCATGGCCGCCCAGCCGATCATCGAATGCTTCCAGCAGAAGGATAAATGGTTCACCGGGGTCGTCGTGACCGACGGGCGCGGCTCCCCGCGCGACAACCTGTACAAGGAGTACACCGACGAAGAGATGCGGCTCGTGCGCTTCAAGGAACAGCGCAAGGCTGCCTTCGTCGGCGAGTACGCGGCCCAGATCATGCTCGATTTCCCGAGCAAAATCGTCAAGGATGCGTCGAAGAGCGAGACCGTGGACGACATCCTTCAGATCGTTCGCGCGACGAAACCGCAATTCGTCTTCACCCACAACCTGGCCGACAAACATGATACCCACGCGGCCGTCGCGCTGCGGGTGATCGCGGCCCTGCGCAGGCTGGATCCGGCCGAACGTCCCGAACGAGTCATCGGCTGCGAGGTCTGGCGTGCCCTGGACTGGATGCTCGACTCGGCCAAGGTCGCGATGAACGTGTCGGAGCACGAGAACCTGCAGGCGGCCCTGCTGGGCGTCTTCGACTCGCAGATCGCGGGCGGCAAGCGCTACGACCTTGCCTCGATGGGCATCCCCGGTCCGCAGAACGCACGCGGCGCGATCCTGTACGAC
>JBAVVF010000140.1:0-6022 GCA_049697155.1 Anaerolineales bacterium | reverse complement strand
CGCGATCCTCATCGCGGGCATTACCTCCCTGCCGGAACTGTCGTCGGGCGTATCGGCCGTGGCCTGGTTGAAAGCGCCGAATCTGGCTGCCGGTGCAGTGATGGGCAGCTGCCTCTTTAACCTGATGCTGATCGCTGTGATGGATCTGGCTTATCAGCCCGGGCGTGTCCTTGCCAAGGCCCAGGACGTTCACATCCTCTCAGGCGGTCTGGGCGTCCTTCTGCTGGGACTGGTTGCAATGGAGGTGTTGATCGGTCCACCCATGAATGGAATTGGCATGCTTGGCATCGGCCTGGTAAGTATCGTAATCGCCATCTTATACGCCATTGGTGGGAAGATGATCGCCGGGCTGGAAAAGGAACGTATGGGTGAAGTGCTTGCGAAGGAGGCGAAAGAGCAGGACTACGCCCATATCTCCAGGCGCAAAGCTTTCTTCGTTTTTATTTCAAGCGCTGCTGCAATCATAGTACTTGGGATCTGGCTTGCTTCGATTGGAGATCGTCTCTCTGTGACCACGGGACTTTCGCGCAGCTTTGTCGGCAACCTTTTCCTGGCGGTTTCCACTTCCCTGCCCGAGATTGCCGCCAGCCTGGCAGCCGTTCGACTCGGCGCAATCGATCTGGCCATTGGAAATGTGCTTGGAAGCAACCTGTTCAATGTTCTTCTGTTGTCAGTCTATGACCTTGCCGATGGGAGCGCCAACTTCTGGTCATCGCTGAATAATGCCAATGGTTTTGCGGCTGTCATGGCGATGATGATGACTGGTGTGGTGATCATCAGCCTGATGTACCGCGCCTCGCCGCGTACGCCCTATCGCTTTTCATGGGATGGGGTCGTGCTGATTTTCATGTATCTTGGGTCGATTGTCATGCTCTATTTTCTTGGATAACCGGGAAACTGTCGAGCTGGTTGTTTCGCAGGTCACTGAAAAAACAGATTTGTAGTTTCCGCGATTTAATTTAAACCCGGAATTTTTATGGTATAAAAATCGTGGGCCGATATTTATCGTTCATTGCAGGGGGGAAGAAGAAAGGGAACTCCTGAAGAAAGGAGAAATTTCATGAAGCAGAAGGCAAAAACCGTTATTGCCGGTGCGCTGGGCGAATGCGTCCACGTGGCGGGCGTCACGAACTTTTTGCGTCTCGCGGAAGCAGCCGGCTGGCGGACGGTGTTACTCGGCCCGGCGGTGTCGGTCGACGAAATGATCGCGGCCGCCCAGCGCGAGGGCGCGGACCTGGTCGGAGTCTCGTACCGGCTTACAGCGGAGACCGGCGAACGACTGCTCGGCGAGTTTGCCGAAGCCGCCTCTGAATTGCATGAGAAAGGCGTGCGCTTTGCGTTTGGCGGGACGCCGCCGGTCGTGGAGCGGGTGCGCGGGATCGGGTTCTTCGAGCGGGCCTTCGACGGGAGCGAGCCTCCCGAGGCCGTCCTCGCTTATTTGAAGGGCCAGCCGGCTGAGGCGTTGGGCGAAGCGGACTATCCCCAGTCCACAGTGGAACGCATCCAATGGAAATCCCCCTATCCGATCCTTCGTCATCATTTCGGCCTTCCCACGCTGGAAGCGACAATTGAAGGCATCCAAAAGATCGCGGACGCTCAGGCGCTGGATGTCATCTCGCTCGGCATCGACCAGGACGCGCAGGAGAATTTCTATCATCCCGAACGGCAGGACCTGCGCCGCAAAGGCGCGGGTGGCGTGCCGGTCCGCTCGGAGGAGGATTACCGGGCGCTGTATGCCGCCAGCCGGCGTGGCAACTTCCCGCTGCTGCGAACGTATTCGGGCACCGATGATTTCATCCGCCTGGCCGAGATGTATGTGGAGACGATCCACAACGCCTGGTGCGCGGTTCCCTTGTTCTGGTTCAACCAGATGGATGGGCGCGGACCCTGGGACCTGGAAGGTTCGATCCATGAACATCAATGTGTGATGAAGTGGTACGGTGAACATAATATTCCGGTTGAGCTCAACGAGCCGCATCACTGGGGCATGCGCGACGCCCCCGATGTGGTCTTTGTCGTGTCGGCGTATCTTTCGGCATACAACGCCCGGGCCTGCGGTGTGAGGGATTACATCGCGCAGCTCATGTTCAACAGCCCGCCCGGACTCTCGGATGCGATGGACCTGGCGAAGATGCTGGCAGTCCTGGATATGGTCGAGCCGCTTGAGAATGATAACTTCCATATCTGGAAACAGACTCGCATTGGACTGCTTTCGCACCCGCTCGACCCGGATGCAGCCCGCGGACATCTTGCAGCCGCGACCTATCTTCAAATGTCGCTAAAGCCTCACATCTATCATATCGTCGGGCATACCGAGGCACATCATGCTGCGACTGCCGATGACGTCATCGAAGCCAGCCGGATCGCGCGGCGTGCGATTGAAAATGCGGTGCGCGGCGCACCGGATATGACGGCTGACCCGGCCATAACGAAGCGCAGAAAAGAACTGGTGAAGGAAGCGACCATCCTGCTCGAAGCCATCTCGGATCTCGCGGCCCCCGAAGTGAATGATCCGCTGACCGACCCACCGACCCTCGCCCGGGCCGTGACCCGTGGACTGCTGGACGCGCCGCAGCTGCGCAACAACAAATTTGGGCGCGGGGAAATCCGCACCAGCATCGTCAACGGCGCGAATATGGTTGTGGATGCCAAAGGGAAGATCATCGGAGAACGAAAACGTCTGTCGGAACTTATGCAAAGGAGCAGCCAATGACAAAAAAATATGCAGTGATCGGCGCGGGGCATGGCGGGAAGGCCATGGCCGCCCATCTGGCCCTCATGGGGTTTTCGGTCAACCTGTATAACCGGACACCCGAGCATGTGGAAGTGATCAAAAAACGCGGAGGCATCGAGCTGGAAAGCACGGAAGGCGGCCCCCACGGTTTTGGGAAGCTGTCCCTGGTCACATCCGATATTGGCGATGCGATCAGGAAAGTGGAAGTCATCATGGTCGTTTTGCCCTCTTCTGCCCATGCGGATATCGCCAAAGCGCTGGCGCCCCACCTCAAGGGTGGGCAGATCGTCGTCCTGCATCCCGGGCGGACCTGCGGCGCGCTGGAGTTTGTCAAGGTGATCCGCGACAACGGCTGCAAAGCGGATGTCACGGTTGCAGAGGCGGAAACCTTTATTTATGCCTCACGCTCGGATGGTCCTGTGCAGGCGCGCATCTTCCGGATTAAGGAAGCGGTTCCGCTGGCCGCGCTCCCGGCCACGCGTACGCAGTGCGTGCTGGATGCGATCTGCGAGGCCTATCCGCAGTTCATCGACGGTGTGGACGTGATCAATACCGGCATGAACAACATGGGCGCGATCTTCCATCCCGCGCTGACGCTGCTCAACATGGGCTGGATCGAGGCGACGCACGGTGACTATCAGTTCTACATCGACGGGGTCACGCCCTCGGTGGCGCGCGTCCTCGAAGTGCTGGACCGTGAGCGGGTAACGGTCGCGTCGGCACTGGGGATCCGGGCTCGCACGTCTCTCGAATGGCTCAAGCTGGCTTATGACACAACCGGCGCGGACCTGCATGAAGCCATCCATAACCAGCCCGGTTACTATGGCATTAATGCACCGACAACATTGAATCACCGCTATATTTTTGAAGACGTGCCGATGAGCCTGGTCCCGATCGCCTCCCTGGGGAAGCGTTACGGCGTCTCGGTGAACGGCATGGAAAGCATGATCCGGATCGCCAGCATCATCCATCGCACGGATTACTGGCGGCGCGGGCGCACCGTCGAAAAGCTTGGCCTGGAACAATGGAGCGTCAGCGAGCTGACGCGCTTTGTGCAGGAGGGAACGATTGAATAACGAAATATTTGTTTACGAGAGACTGCGCGATTTAATGCAGACATTCGACTGGTATACCTGGGTGATTCTGCCCCTTATTATTTTCACGGCGCGTCTCACAGACGTGACCCTGGGAACGATACGGATTATCTTCGTTGCGCGAGGCAGGAAGTATCTCGCTCCACTGCTCGGCTTTGTGGAAGTGTTCATTTGGATTACGATCGTCGCCCAAATTGTGGGCGGCGCTCAAAGTATTGTGGCGTATCTGGCATATGCCGCCGGATTCGCGGTGGGCAACTACGTTGGCATGATTGTTGAAGAAAGACTGGCGATCGGTACACTGGTGATACGCGTGATCCTTCCGAAAGATGGAATATCCATGGTGGAACGCCTGCGCGCAGAAGGTTATGGAGCGACCTATGTGGATGGACACGGGGCCAGCGGTCCGGTGATCCTTATTTACACGGTTGTGATGAGGAAGGAGCTTGCCCGTGTTGTAAGCCTCAATCAGGAGGTCCATCCGAAAGCCTTCTTTACTGTGGAGGAGTTGCGTTCTGCACAGCAGGGCATTTTCCCCGTACGCTCATCAGCGCGGCTGGGCAGACTCGCCGGCCGAAAATCAAAATGACCGAACTGCCATTGTGACTTTTGAGTAGCCCGGTTGGCTCACGCTTGAAAAGTGCTTCATGATATAAGACTGCGGCTTGTTACTGATTTTGGCGGCAGGAAATGGGATTCCCTGGGAGAGGAGTATATTTCAGTGAAGGCAAAATTTAAGCCGATGATTAAACCGATGAATAGGAAATTGACGAAGCTCTTTACGGAATTTTTCGAGAGCGAGCGCTCTTCGGGAACTGTCTTGATCCTTTGCACGATCACGGCAATGGTACTGGCTAACTCGCCACTTGGAGAGCGTTTCCTGGATTTCTGGCACATAAAGCTTGGGCTGGAGACGGGCGGCATTGCTTTGAACCAGAGTTTGGAACATTGGGTCAACGATGGTTTGATGGCAATTTTCTTCCTGTTGATCGGTCTTGAGATCGAACGGGAACTATACATTGGCGAATTGTCCGACCTGAAGAGTGCCTCCTTGCCCATTATCGCGGCCATCGGTGGGATGGTAGTGCCGGCCCTCTTCTATTTCCTGTTCAACCGCGGAACGGAGACCCAGGGCGGGATCGGCATTCCCATGGCAACCGATATTGCCTTTGCTTTGGGAGTGCTGGCCCTGCTGGGCAAGAAGGTCCCGGCAGCTTTGAAGGTTTTTCTGACGGCTCTTGCCATCATAGACGACCTGGGCGCCATTCTGATCATTGCCGTGTTTTACGTGGGCGATTTTTCATTCCTCTATCTTATGCTGGCTTTAACGGTATACGCAGGCTTGCTGATCCTGAATCGCCTGGGCGTGAACGGATTGCCTTTTTATCTGATCCCCGGTGTCTTTATGTGGTACTTTATGCTCCAGTCAGGTGTCCACGCGACGCTGGCGGGGGTTCTGCTGGCATTTGCGCTTCCGTTTCGGGATGGTAGTGAGAAATCTCCCTCCTACAAGTTGCAGCACTTCCTGCATAAGCCGGTCGCTTTTATCATCATGCCGATCTTCGCGCTGGCCAATACCGGGATACCCCTCAGCGGGCGCTGGTTCGAAAATCTGACAGCACCCAATAGTCTGGGCGTCTTCGCAGGGCTGTGTTTGGGGAAGCCATTGGGCATTTTCTCGGCTGCTTTTATCGCAGTGAAGACAGGTTTGTCTCAGCTGTCAGACGACCTGTCGTGGAAGCATATCCTCGGGGCAGGCTTTTTGGGCGGCGTTGGGTTTACCATGTCGATCTTTATCACACTGCTGGCTTTCAACGATCCTGAAATTGTGCAGGGGACCAAGATCAGCATTCTGCTCAGTTCACTTCTTGCAGGCATCGCAGGGTTCCTGGTTTTGAGCAGGCAAGCTTCAAAAGGCTCCAATGAATCAGGTTGAACCATTCAGCTATAATTGCATCCACCCGTGTAAAAGATCATTTCAGGATGATGGACATCCGATGTATGGAGGTTAAATGGAAATCCGCAAGCATATGAAACGTAATGTGGTTTCGATCCCTGAAACTGCCACCATACGCGAAGCAGCTGCACTGCTTGTAAAGCATCACATTGGTCTCCTGCCAATTGTGGATAAGAACAAAAAGCTGATCGGTGTTGTCGGGCTGCGGGATCTGCTGGCGCTGGAATTGCCCGATTT
>JBAVVF010000139.1:0-1838 GCA_049697155.1 Anaerolineales bacterium | reverse complement strand
TGGCTGCGTGTGGAACGACCAATATCGCGCGGAACAAGCCGGCCACATCTTCCTCCAATGAGGCTCCCGGGACCACCCCCAACCTGGCGGTCGATGGAAACCTGAACTCGCGCTGGTCGAGCGGCTTCAGCGATCCGCAGTGGATCCGGATCGACCTGGGAGCCACCTATACGATCTGCCGGGTCGTCCTGAGGTGGGAAGCAGCCTATGCCAGAGCCTATCAAATTCAGGTTTCGAATAACGGAACCACCTGGACGACCATCTATTCCACGACGGCGGGGGATGGCGGTGTGGACGATCTAAACGTTTCGGGTTCCGGCCGCTACATTCTGATGTATGGCACTGCCCGGGCAACTTCCTATGGTTACTCGCTATGGGAGCTTGAGGTTTATAACGATCCCGGCGGTCCCACAGCCACGCGCACGAACACTCCCGCTGCTCCAACCCTTACGCCCACCCGTACAGCAACTTCCGCCGGCTGCGGGAGCACGAATACTGCTCTCAATCGACCGGTGACTTCCTCCTCTAATGAGAGCGCAGGGATGAGCCCGAACCTGGCAGTCGATGGCAATCCGGGCACGCGCTGGGCCAGCACTTTCAGCGACCCACAATGGATTCAAGTTGACCTGGGTTCCACGGTGAGTATCTGCCGCGTACGGCTGCTTTGGGAAGCCGCCTATGGCAGAAGCTACCAGATTCAATTGTCGAACAATGCCACGAGCTGGACAACGATCTATTCCACAACTACAGGCGATGGCGCAACAGATGATCTGACAGGTCTCTCCGGCTCCGGGCGTTACGTGCGGATGTACGGCACAGCGCGGGCCACAGGCTATGGTTACTCGCTCTGGGAATTCGAAGTCTACTCAGGCTCGAGCGGTCCGACCCCAACCCGGACCAACACACCCCCAGGCCCGACGAACACCCCCACTCGCACGCCCACACGGACCCCAACTATGTTAAGTCCAACAGTTACATCCACCCAACCCTCCGGGCCGGTTGACTTCGGTCCGAACGTGATCATCTTCGATCCGTCCATGTCCGGAACGACGATCCAGAACCAGTTGAATTCGGTCTTCAGCATCCAGGAGAGCAATCAGTTCGGCAACCAGCGCTATGCGTTTCTCTTCAAGCCGGGCACCTACTCCGTGGACGCGAACATTGGCTTCAACACACAGATCTCCGGACTGGGTTTCCTGCCAACGGAGGTTGTGATCAATGGCTATGTGCGCGCGGAGGCAGACTGGTTCGGGGATAACGCCACCCAGAACTTCTGGCGGATCGCGGAGAACATGCGCGTCAACCCGCCGGACGGCAACAACCGCTGGGCGGTCTCGCAGGCGGCGCCCTTCCGCCGGATGTATGTTCAGGGTCAGCTGCAGCTTGATCCGCGCAACCACGGCTGGTCGAGCGGCGGGTATCTGGCCGACAGCCTGGTGACCGGACAGGTGTTCTCCGGCTCGCAGCAGCAGTACATGACGCGCAATTCCCAGATCGGGAGCTGGTCCAACGGGGTCTGGAACCAGATGTTCGTGGGTGTAAGCGGCGCGCCCGCGCAAACTTTCCCGAACCCGCCGTATACCGTCATTGGTCAAACCCCGGTGATCCGGGAGAAGCCATTCCTGTACTTCTCCGGAGGCAATTACTTTGTATTCGTCCCTGCCCTGCGAACGAACTCCGGTGGAACGTCCTGGTCCGGGCAGACGCCGGCAGGCGTATCTCTGCCGATCGGCCAGTTCTTCATCGTCAAGCCGGGCGCCATGGCAGCGGATATCAATAACGCGCTCGCGGCCGGGAAGGACCTGCTCGTGACTCCGGGCATCTATCACCTGAACCAG
>JBAVVF010000138.1:0-8398 GCA_049697155.1 Anaerolineales bacterium | reverse complement strand
AGACCAGCGAAACCCGGGTAATCAGCGCGGCAAGGTTCGCCCAGAACTTCGACTGGATGTTCTGGCTGTCCAGAAGGTTGTAGCCTTCCCGGCGGATCACTTGCACGAGACGGAACAACAGCCGGGGATCGGCCTTGTGGCTGGCTAGCACGTGGACAGGCAGGCCGAGTTGAATGGCCTGCTTCGTAATTGCTCCCGACTTCAAACCCGCCAGCGCAATCGTCCCGGGCCGGGCGCGCGCCATCAGCGAAAGGACGCGGGAACTGGATCCGCCATAATGGTTGGAAAGGTCCACAACCAGGATTTTGGGAGAGGAAGCTGGGGTTTGGGACATGTGAATCGGACGGTACCAGCCGTCAGCGGCGCTGGATGCGCTCCCACAGGTGGGACTGTCCGCCCCGCAGGAATTTAACGAACCCCATCAGTGCGGCCAGATTGCTGTTGGTCAAAAAAGTGGGGAGATAGATCAGGCGCGCCAGTTTATTTTGCTCGCCGCGATTTCCGGAATTTCTTCCGAGCCATGCCAGCCCGTAAAAAAGAATTTGGAGTCCCAGCAGGATGGCGCTGTACGGCCTGGCAAGCATCAGCAGGCCTCCGCCTGGTGGAGGGAACAGCACGGCCAGGAGATTGAACAGGGCCGCGCCGATCATGCCGAAGGGCACAAGGGGGCGCAGAAATTTGTGCGAGAGGATTTGCCAGACCAGAAGAGGGCGGTCGAAAGGCAGGATTTGCTTCGCCATGGCCATGGCCTGGAAACGCCCGGCGTTGATGCGCGTCCGGCGCGTCACCTCGTCTTCGGCGCTGGGCGACACCCGCTCGATGGATTTGGCTTCCGGGACATACACGAGGCGGTAGCCCCTCTGGACGATCTGCATCGCAATGAAAAAGTCGTCGTTGATCACATGATCCGGCGGCGGCGAGTAGAGCTCTTTGCGGATCGCCAGCACTTCTCCGGCGGCGCTGGTGCAGCTCCTCAGGCGACTTTCCTGCTTCTTGATGAAGGATTCGTACTTCCAGTACAGCCCCTCCGAGGCGCCCAGGCTGCCGTCGCCCTTGTCGATCACTTTGGCACCCGTCGCTGCGCCCACGCCGGGGTCTGCGAAGGGGCGGACCAGCTGGCAGAGCGTGTCGGGCAGGTAAAAATTGTTCGCATCGGAAAAAACGATAATTTCTCCGCTGGCCTGCGGCAGGGCGCGGTTGATGGCCGCCATCTTGCCGCGCCGCTCCGGCTGGTGCAGCAATTTGACCCCTGAATCGGTGTATCTTTTTGCGATTTCGGGCGTCTTGTCTGTTGACCCGTCGGAGACTATAAGGGTCTGAAATAGATTCTTTGGGTAGTCGATCGACAGTGAGTTTTTGATTTTTTCTTCAATAACGGCTTCTTCATTGTACGCCGCGATCAGCAGGGTAACAGGAGGTTGATGGGACGGGAAAGGTTTTGATTTGGGCTTAAGTCTGGCAAGCAGAAAAACAAGAAGTGGATAACCAAGGTATGTATAAAGAATACTGCCCAGGGAAATCCAAAACAATAAGGCTGTGAGTATGGATCCGGTCGATATGTCCTTCATACCATGGCCCTTAACTGTGCAGCGAAGCTGGCATTACAACCTATAAGACTGAACAAAATTGTAACATGAACTCGAAACTCGGATGGAGAATGTGCTATGGAGATGAGATTTTACCTGAGGATCATCAGGCGGGGCTGGTGGCTGATCCTGATTACGGCGCTGGTGGCTGTAAATTTTTCCCTGATCTATTCCTATTATCTAACGCAGCCCACTTATGAAGCTGTGGCGCGTTTTATTGTGAGCCCAAATATTCAGAACATCGAAAGCCGCGACCTGGTCAATAGTCTGGAGGCCCTGGATAAGCGGTCCATTATTTCCACGTATGCCGAGGTTCTGAACAGCCGTGAGGTTATTGCCAGGACTCTGAGTCGGCTGGGCGTGGACCCTTCGCAGTTCGACTCCTACAGCACAGTCGTCACGGTGCTTCCGGATGCCAATATCATCCGGTTCAGCGTGCAGGGACCTGACCCGGAAGTGAGTGCCATGCTTGCCAATGGCATCGGCCAGAGTGCCATTGATTTCATTCGAAACCTGTATGTGATCTACAACATTGAATTTCTCGACCAGGCGCTCGTGCCGGACGTGCCGATCCGGCCGAAACCTCTTCAAAATGCCGGGCTGGCACTGCTGGTGGGACTCGTCGCCGGGGTGGGGTTGGCCATTTTCCGGGACCAGATGTCCTCGACCCTCGACCGGCTCGGGCAGCGCAACATGATCGATTATGAATCCCTGGCGTATTCACGGGCTTATTTCGAGCGAATAGTGCGTCGGGAGCTCAGCAGCGAGCCGGAAGGCGTGCTGACCTTTGGGGTCATTCGTCTGGATGGAATGCAGGATTTTTATGACTCGCTGCCGCAGGCTTATATCAATAAGGTCATGCGCCACGTGGCGGAAACCCTGAAATCCCAGCTGCGCGGCAACGATATTGTCGGGCGCTGGGACGACCTTGAATTTGGCGTCCTGCTGCCATCCACCAGCGGGGCTCAGGCCGAAGGCCGCATGATGCGGATTCGGGAGGTATTGGAGCGGCCTTTTTATCTGGAGGCCGACGGTGAAATGGAACTATGTCTCGATCCGCGGGTGGGTTTGGCGGACCGTCAGGGCGGGGAATCGCTGACGCTCCTGATCGAACAGGCCGAGAAGGCCCTGGACGTTTCCATGCATTCGAGTGGAAGAGTGAATTTATACAAGGTACGTCCGTTTGGTTAGGATCAGGTAGCTCAAAAGGAAGCACTGTGATGAGAAATAAAATAATTGCCACAAGCATTTTGCTTGGACTGCTGTTTGTGAATGTTTTCAATGTTTCCGCGCGCCCGGCGAGCCTGCCTGAACAGAGCCTCGTCCTCGACGTCGGTGCCGATAATGCCTCTGTGACCTTCGGTGAGCTTGGATTCCGGGAGACCAGCCTGGTCAGTCCATTTGACTCGACGCGGGTGCTGTTCAGCATCCCGGCCAACTGGCGGCTCAGCCCCGGCGGGGAAGTCCAGCTCGATTACGATATTACCCTGAGCGGCGCCGATGCAGACCTGGTCGGAACGGATCGGAATCCCTACGGGGGCGTGCTGCTGGTTTCCTTCAATAACCAGCTGGTCGGAAGCATTCCACTGAAGGAACTGGGCGCTCAAACAATGAAATTCGAGCTGCCGCCCACTGCATTGGCAGCGGTGCGCCAGGATGGCCGCCACCAGTTGACGATCGCGCTCGACGCTCAATTCAGCTGTCTTTACAATATTCGGGCCATCATTGCGATCAAACCCACCTCCACGTTCAAACTTCCGTTCGAGGTCTCCTCTCCCGAAGTAAACCTTTCGCGTCTGCCGGCGCCTTTTCACCTGCGCAACGCGCTGCTTCCGGACCGGACCCTGCTGGTCGTGCCGGATGAACCGGATGTGATGGAATTGAAGGCTGCTTTGAATTTGATGTCCGGCTTCGGATCGATTGTCGGTGAGCCCTTTGACTTTGCGTTGATCACGGCCGGGGAACTGACCGAGGCTGATCTTGCCTCCAGCCATTTGATCTTCGTCGGGCGGCCGGAGCAGTTCGAGCTGCTGGGGAACGTCAAGTTCCCGCTGGCGGTTGCGGACAAGCAGTTCGTGAACCTTCCGGCAGAGTCGCAGACCGATGGCGTGATCCAGATGGCGGTCTCGCCCTGGAACGCAAGCAAGGTGGCCCTGCTCGTCAGCGGGAGCTCCAGCGAGGCGGTCCTCAAGGCCGCACAGGCTGTCAGTTCGGGGAAAGTCCTGATTTACCAGAACCCTGCGCTGGCGTATGTTTCCAGCGTGCAGCTTCTGGCCGACTCGCTGCCGGTCGTCGAGGATTTCACCCTTCAGAGCCTGGGTTATAAGACCGAAACCATGAGCGGCATCGGTCTGAACAACGTCCAGTACTTGTTCAATGCCTCGAAGGAGCAGCTCAACGCCAAAACTGCATATATCGACCTGATGTATTATCACTCGGGGCTGCTCGATTATGGTTTTTCCTCCTTCACGATCGAGCTGAATAACCAGGTGATCGCCAGCGCGCCGTTCTCCGAGGAATCGCAGCAGTTGACGGCGCTGCGCCTGAAGATCCCACCCGGAGTACTGCGATTCGGCGAAAACCGCCTTACGTTGAGCGCCAGAATGCTGGCCAGCACATCCTGTGATGCGACGGGATTTTCCAATCCGTGGCTGACGATCTCCGATCAGACTGCACTTCATCTGCCGGCCATGGTCGGTATGACCCCGGAGAATCCCTGGCTGACGGATCTAAAGTCCTACCCGGATCTTTTCATGACCCACAGCGATCTCGGCGATGTCGCGTTTGTGCTTCCGAAATCCAACCCCTCGGCCTGGAAGATTGCCGGCCAGCTGGCTTACAACCTGGGAAGGACAGCCAATCCGCTGATCTCGAACCTGGAGGCGGTGTATGCAGATGATGTTCCTCAGCAGGTTCTGAACGAAAACTCCCTGATCCTGGTTGGCAAGTCGAGCACCATGCCGCTGCTCCTTTCGTTCAATGACCAGCTGCCGGCTCCCTTTGATTTTGCAAGCAACACGGCGAGTGAAGGCCGGATGCAGGTCGTCTATCGCATTCCGCAGGGAATGAGCGTGGGCTATTTGGAATTGATGGCTTCTCCATACAGTGATGGGAAACCCATTCTGGTGGTATCCGGCAATAGTGATGAGGGACTCGTCATGGCCGGGAATGCCCTGCTCCAGGATGAATTTAGCAGTCAATTGGCCGGTGTATTTGCAGTCACCAACGGCTCGCAGGTTGCAACCGGCAATGCTTCCTCGCCTTTCTCGGCGGTCGGGGAGCTTGTTCCGGAAGCCGATGCGGTCGTTACCACTCCGGTTCCGGCTGCCTCCCGCGCTCGTGCCACCCTGCCGCCGCCTGTCTGGCTGCTGCCGGTTCTGGCCCTCTCGGGACTCGCAATCCTGCTGGTCGTTGTCCTGGTGGCGGTCAATGCATTTTCCCGCAAGCGGGAATCCGCGACGCGAACCTTTAACTCGATTACTCAGCCGCGCGGGAATCTGCGTCCCAATTCGGAGACCGATCCGGATATCGATCAGTCATAAGCATCGTCAGATATTGTTCATAATGAGAAGCAGGAGCATCTACCCGATGCTCCTGCTTTTTGTCCTGGCTCGCACAAAGACCGATCTTATGTATATTCTTCTGCAGCTTCCTGCAGGATCTCAAAGCCGATCCGGAGATTGGTTTTCAGAGAGACCGGATCGACTGCATCACCCGCTTCCATTTGCTCCAGTATTTTGACGAGCGCGCCGCGCACTCCACTGGCCCGGTGGGCCCAGTACGAGTCGACGGAGATGCGCTCCAGGCGCGGCAGCAGCAAACGGATCAATTTGTCATTGGGTTCGGGGGAGTGCATGGAAATCAAAGTACCCCCGGGCCGGCTCGAACGGCCACCAACAGATTCGAAGTCTGCTACTCTATCCATTGAGCTACGGGGGCAATACAAATTTCGGGCAGCCCCATTTTACCAGAGACTTCCATGCGGTACTTCCCGGAAATCGATTAATTCTTCAATCCGGTGAACGTGATGCCTTCCTCGAAATAGCGCTGGAACAGGATCAGCAGGATCAGGATCGGCAGGACGGACATGAGGGTTCCGGCCATCAGCTCCGGCCAGCGTGTGCCCCAGCGTCCCTGCATGGCCGAGAGACCCACGGTCAGCACCAGGTTATCCTGGTCCTTGATCATAAGCAGCGGCCAGAGGAAGCTATTCCACGAGCTCATGAACGTGAACACCGAGACAATCGCCAGGACAGGCTTGGAAAGCGGCAGGACCAGTTTCCAGAAGATCTGCAAGGGCGAGGCGCCATCGATGCGGGCCGCGTCTTCCAGATCGGCCGGGAGCGAGAGCAGGAACTGCCGGATCAGGAATGTATTGAACGCGCCGCCCAGCGAAGCAGGGATGATCAGCGATTTATAGGTGTTCACCCATCCCAGGAACCGTTCGGTCATGAGGATGTAGGAAGGGATGAGTGTCACGACGCTGGGTACCATCAGCGTGCCGAGATAGAGCAGGAACAGGCGGTCCCGGCCCGGGAAGCGCAGCCGCGAAAAGGCATAGGCCGCCATCGCCGAGGTGAGGGTCTGGAAGATGGTCACGGTAATGGTGACAAAGAGCGAGTTGCGCGCGTATTTCAGGAAGGGGAATACCTGGAAGACCCGTGCAAAATTATCCCAGTGCGGCTCGGGCGGGATCAGGATCGGCGGGAAGGTGAACACCTCCGCCCGGGTTTTCAGGGCGGTCGAGAGCATCCATAGGAAGGGCACGAGGGCAAACAGACTCATCAGGATCAGGAGAGTGATCCCGACCATGGAGCCAGATTTTTTCCAAATGCGGCGGAGCTTGTAAATGAGCAGGTTTGCTTCCATGGTATCTCTCCTAGGCGTAATCGTATTCCACCCGGCGGCCCAGGACGCGCCACTGAATAAGGGTGATCACAAAAATGATCAGAAACAGGAACCAGGCCATCGAGGCGGCGTAGCCCATGTTGAACCGCCGGAATGCCTGCAGGTACAAGTGATAGGCATAGACCCGGCTGGCAAACCCGGGGCCGCCCTCGGTCATGATATATATGACGTCGAAGACCTGGAAGGATCCGATCAGGCCGATGATCAGATTATAGAAATGAACCGGCGTCAGCAGGGGGATGGTGATCTTCCAGAAGCGCTGCCAGCTGTTGGCACCGTCCAGCTCGGCGGCTTCGTAGAGATGCTTGGGAATGTTGCGCAGCGCCGCCATGTAAATGATGGCGTCGAAGCCCATGCCCGCCCAGATCAGCATCACCACGATGGCCGGCAGGACCGTGGCTTCGTTCGTCAGCCAGCCGACCGGACCCAGCCCGAAGAAGCCCAGGAGGGTGTTCAGCAGGCCGTATTGTTCGTTGTAGATCCAGCGCCAGACCATGGCCACTGCCACCAGCGATACCACGCCGGGCAGCATGAAGAACAACCGGATGAACTTGATCCCCACAAACTCACGGTTCAGGGCCAAGGCCAGCAGGAGTGCCATGGCGGTACTGCCCGGGATCATCATCAGCGCGTACTTGGCGGAATTGCCCAGGGAGATCCACAGAATGGGGTCCTGGAACATGTCGATGAAGTTCTGGAAGCCGACGAAATTCGGCGGGGAGAGCAGATCCCAATCGGTGAAGGCCAGAAAGAACGACGCGATGATGGGAATGATGGTAAAGACCAGCAGCCCGGTCAGGCTGGGCGCGAGGAAGAATACGGCATATGGAATATCACGGCGTTCCAGATATGAAAGCTTGCGGCGTTCCTTCGTGGCAGCCATAGTCTACCCTTTGCCTGGAAAAAGTTGTTCGCAATGTCAGCGACCTGGCAGCCATGTTCCATGACCAGGAGACTGTCAAAAGTATCCTCAGCCTGGGTGACAAGGTGGTGTACGTGATCCGTTATTATCCCTTCATCACGAGCAAGTCGGATATGGCCCTGGGCACGACGGTCATCCTGTCCGGGAAGGTCGGCGACGAATACCACATGACCAAGGGCCACTTTCACGCCCGCGACGACCAGCCCGAGATCTATTACTGCGTGCAGGGCGAAGGCTTCCTGCAGATGGAAAGCCGCGACGGCGATTACCATGCGGTCCCCTGGAAAGCCGGGACCATCACCCACATCCCGCCGCAGTATGCACACCGCGTCATCAACACCGGCCGGGTTCCCCTCGTCTTTGTGGCTTCCTTCCATGTTTCCGCCGGGCACGAGTATGATCTGATCGAGGCGCGCGGCTTCCGGAACATCTTCATCGAGCGCGATGGAAAGGTGGCGGAGGTTCCGAACCCGCGGCGCACCGGCTAAACGTCGAGAACCCATCATTCCATGGACAAGTCGCAGGATTTTGCACTGGCAGTGGATATCGGAGGCACGAAGGCAGCCTTCGCGCTCGTCGATCTCCGCGGCTGCCTGCTTGCCCCCGTGCAAAAGCATCCGGTCCCTTTCGATGCGCAGGGCGCGGCCGACCCGGCCGGGCTCCTGGAGATCATGCGCCCGTATGCCGAGCGGGCGGCGGGCCTGCCGGGGCAATTCCGGGGGATCGGCCTGAGTCTGTGCGGGAATGTCGACCTGGAAACGGGCCTGGCGGTCCTCGTGCCGAACCTTCACTGGCGTTACCTGCCCTTCGGGGAGATGGTTCAGGAAGCGTTTGCCGCGCCGGTCTTTGCCGCCACCGACGTCCGCATGGCCCTGCTGGCCGAGATCCTGTGGGGCGCAGCCCGCGGGGAGAAGCACGTGGCCTGGGCAACGGTTGGCACGGGCTACGGCGGTTATCTCTACCTGGATGGACAGTTCTATGG
>JBAVVF010000137.1:0-16061 GCA_049697155.1 Anaerolineales bacterium | reverse complement strand
GGCTTATTGAACTCGCAGCAGGACTTTCCCGTCGCTCCACAATTCTTCCAGGTCATAGTATTTGCGCTGGTCGGGTGAGAAAAGATGAACGACTACATCACCGTAATCGAGGACCAGCCAGCCTTCCTGGGGTTGGCCCTCCACACGGCTTTTTTTCTTATGATCCTTCTTTGTGGCTTCGAGGACTGTCTTGGCGAGCGCGTCGAGCATCCGGTCGCTGGTGCCGTTGCAGATGACGAAATAATCGGTAAAAGATGCGATGTCCTTGATGTCGAGAAGCAGGATGTCCTCGCCCTTTTTGTCCTCCAGGGCGTCGACGATCTTATGGGCAAGTTCGAGTGCGTTCAGATATCACCTCTAGCAGTCTAATGACGACTTAAGGGTCACTACTTTTTGAATGGAGCGGAAAATAAGCGTGTGTACACCGAGCCGGTCGGTTTCAAGTCGCTTTTGTACAGATGCACTGAGTCTACTCTGGCCGTGCCAAGTGAGTCAATATTGGTTTCTTCGAGGGCGCGGCGGATTTGCTGCTGTTCGGCCCCGGTCACGGTCTGCCTGACACGTCCGATGGTCAGATGCGGCGAGAAGCCGCGCTCCTCCGATTCGTAGCCCAGCCGGCGGGAGGCCGAGTCGATGCCGCGCTGCAACGCCTCCAGCGCGGCCGGAGCCTGGATCCCGACATAGATCACGCGCGGGCGCTTCAGGTTTGGGAAAGAGGCAAGTCCGCCCAACTGGATTTCAAAGCCGCTGAACAGGTCTGCCTCGGCCCGGAGCATCTGGGTCAGCAGCTCCACGTTGGCAGGCGAGACATCCCCCAGGAATTTCAGAGTCAAATGCATGTTTTCCGTTGGGACCCAACGGACGAGTGCGCCGCTCCCTTGCCGCAAATTGGACGCTGCCTTGCAAATGGCCTGTCGAATTTCGAGGGGAATTTCAATTGCGATGAAGGCGCGCAGAAGACTCATGTGTTCAGGCAGGTTTGGACGCACTGCCCAGTGCGCGCTCTACAGCTTCTTTCAGATCGAGGAAGCCAACAGGCTTGGTGAGGTACGTGGAGGCACCGGCTTCCATGCCGTTTTTGATGTCGGCAGGCATGCTCTTGGCCGAGACTACCACGACGGGAATGGTTGCCAGAGCAGGATCGCGGCGCATCTGACGCAAAATATCGAGGCCGGAAACATCGGGCATCATAATGTCGAGCAGGACGATATCCGGTTTTTCGGCAGCCATCATGCTGATGGCCGGCGTGCTGGAGGATGTTTTCAGCACACGAAAGCCGCTGACCCGCATCATCTCTGCGAACAGTTCAGCGGCGTCTGCTTCATCTTCAATGATCAAAACGGTTTTTTCAGGCGATGTCATAAGCGTTGTTCTGGGAATAACAATAGCATAAGATATGGGAATTCGCAAGAGGACGGATGTTTTTTTAATCCGGCCGGGGCCCTGTAAGATTTTCTGTTTTTCGTCTATCTAGGAGGTAGAGGAATTGGAGATTTCATGAGTGAATTGACTGATTTTCGGGCCGAGAAGGATGAGTTCTTTCGAGACAGCCCGCAGAGTCCGCTGACGCTGGAACAGAAACGCGGTTTTGCCGGTTTGCAGTATTTCCCTGAAAACCCCGCCCTGCGGCTGGAAGTGCAGGTCGAGCTTTTATTCGGTCAGGAACCGATGCAGATGCAGACCTCCACCGGCGGTGTGCAGACGTATGTACGTCACTCCCGCTTCAAATTCCAGGTCGATGGGCAGGCGGCTGAACTGACAATTTACCAGAACGAGAACGGATATTTTTTGCCGTTTGTGGATTCGCTGGCTGGCAAAGAGACCTACCCGGCCGGGCGTTACCTCGAGCCGGAGGAGTTGTATGGCAGCCGTTTCCTCGTGGATTTTAATCTGGCCTACAACCCTTATTGCGCCTACAATGAGATGTGGTCCTGCCCCATTACGCCGCCCGAGAACCGCCTGAAGGTGCCGATTCGGGCCGGCGAAAAATTGTTCGAGCACGAGTAGTGCATAACTGCAACCCCCAAACCTGTAAAATAAAAAATGACGGGCAAGCGCCCGTCATTTGTGCTCCTGGCTGGTTTTTTCAAGGACATCCAGGAGCGCCTCATATTCTTCGCAGCACTCCGGACAGAGATCAAGGTGCTCGCGAATCAGCGGCATAAGATCCTCGGCGTCCCTGGTGCCCACTTCCCTTTCCACGTATTCGTCGATCCTGGTAAAGACTTCATCACATGAGCAGCCCTCTTCCTGTACGCTTTCGAGCACGTGCAGAAAACCCAGGACTGTCTGGTTGGGAAGTTCCTCATGGGGACCGAAACTCTTCTTGATCTTTTGGATGATGGCTCGGATGTTCATAGTCTCTGTTTTGATGTTTGGCGTGTTGCTAATCTTACTTATGCTCGAAAAGAGTCAGGACTTCGTAAGGTGCTATATCTTCCATGGAGAGCCGCCTTCTCAGCCGCAGGCGGGCATCGTGCAGAAGCTTGTAAAGGGCATTGCGGTTGGTCTTGAGTTTGCGGGCCGCGTCTTCCATCGGCATGTCCTGCACGCCGAGCAGGATCAGGGCCTGGCGCTGGCGGTCGGTCAGCTCCTCCTCGATGATCCGGGTGACGCGGGCCAGCATGTCGGCACGCTCGGCCGACGTCTCGGGGCCGGCCTGGGGATCGGCCAGCAGGCCGGGGGGCGGGGGAACGTCTTCGTTTTCCGTCAGCTCGTCCAGCGACGAATCCCGCCAGCGCTTGCGGCGGAGTTCGGTCAGCGCAATGCGCACGGCAATCTTGTGGACCCAGGTTGTGAACTGGCTGCGGCCCTCAAACGTGCGCAGCTGATCCAGGACGCGCAGAAGCGTTTCCTGTGTCACCTCTTCGACCAGTGCATTGAATTGGGGCTGGTCAGGGGAGAGCCAGCGGGAAAGCGCATACGGCAGGCCCTTCTGGATCACGTCGCGCAAATCTTCCAGCGCGGCTTCGCGCGCCGGACCGGGAGTTGCCAGATCTGAGAGCCAGGCTTCGTTGTTTCGTGTGGGCATATAGTTGAATTATAAGGCAGAAATGTTTTTAAACAAGAAACAACGAGCCAAACGGCTCGTTGTTGTGGGGACAAATTGTGCAGCACCCGAACCCTGCAAAACGAAACGAGCCTTGCGGCTCGTTCTTGTGGGCGCGGAGGGGCTCGAACCCACGAACCTCACGGATGTGAACCGTGCGCTCTAACCAGCTGAGCTACGCGCCCGGGGCGACGCAGATTATAGTCGAGAGTACTTTGTTCTGCAAGCGCTCCGCCGGTTGACCACTATGGCGGCGGCAGGACATCCCAGGGATTGGCCCAGGAAGAGATCGCCCTGATCTCGAAGTGCAGATGCGAGCCGGTGGACCGGCCGGTGTTGCCAATGGCGCCGATCACATCTCCCTGGCCCACACCCTGCCCGCATACGACGCTGATCCCGCTCAAGTGAGCATACAGGGACTGGAAATTGTTGCCGTGATCGACCATGATCATGTTGCCATAGCCGTAATTATTCCAGCCTGCATAGACGACCACGCCTGCATCTGTCGCAAAGACTCCTTCACCGTCGTTGCCGGCCAGATCGATACCCCAGTGATTGGCATTGGGAGCATAATCGAACCCGGATAGATAATGTTTGGCGGCCGGCCAAACAAATGTACCATACCCAACCGCGCCGCCGCTGACCGGGTCACAGGCGCCCGGCCCCAGGACGCGGGCCGAGGCAGGATTCTCGCGGGTCACGCCGAGCGGCGCACTCCACGAGATAAACTCCCGTCGGCCGTTGGGTACCACCAGCCACGTCCCGGGGGGGATGTTTGGGTTGGCGAAATCGCCGATGGTAGCCATGTCCAGGTTATTGGCCGGTAAATCGATAATATCCTGCGGGGAGACACCGTAGTAACTCGAAATGCCGTTCAATCCTTCGCCCTGCTGCCATTCGTGGTAGGTGCCGTCCATGGGCAGGATGTTGAGTTCCTGCCCCGGCTTCAGCGCGTGGGGATCATCCAGTAAAATGTAATAGTTGCCCCACAAAACCGTCTCGGGTTTCAGCCCGAATTTCTCCGCGATGCCAAAGATCGTATCACCTTCGAGGACCGTGTACTTGATAACTTCCTGGCGCGGGCGGGATGGAATGGTGGTGTGCACCTGCGCCAGACGTGGAATCCCGCCAAACGACACCTCGCTTTGCGCCAGAACATCCTCGACTGACCCAACGGCAGCCGTCGGTCCGGTTTGAGCCGTACTTACGGCATTTTCCACTTCGGGGGCCCGGGCGTAGAAGAGCCGTGACAGCCAGATGACCGTGCCAAGCAAAAGGATGGAGAGCAGCGTGGTCCCCGCCCGCAGCATGGATTCCCCCAGGCCCATACCAATCAGACTATTTAAAAGACGCGGAAAAAAGCCGGGAGCTTCGATGTCCTTCTTCGGGGAGTTGTTGTCCATTAATTGTGATCTCCAGAGGAAGTATCATAACATGGGCAAAAATTAAGCGTCAACCTGCGATTCTCGATGCTAACCTGACATTAAGCCTGCGCGGAGCGTACGCCCGGGCTGATCAGGTGCAGAACCCCCACGGATACAAGCGAAACTGCCCCGCCGAGCAAGGCCGCGAACGGAACGCCCCAATGCTGGGCGAGCCAGCCGATCAGCAGACTCCCAAACGGCGCCACGCCCTGGAGCGCCCACAGGTAAACACTGAAGACGCGCCCGCGCAGTCCATTCGGAACGCTGACCTGGATCAGGGTATTCATCGCAACCAGCTGTGTGACCGTTCCCCATCCCATGAACACCAGCAGGATCAGTGAAATGTTCAGAGGGGGTGCAGTTCCAAGCACGATCAACGGCAGGATCAGCGAAACCTGTCCGAGCGCCAGCATCAAACCCTTGTTCCGGGATGAACTCAGGTAGGCGGCGAGCAGGGCCGCAGTCAATGCACCGGCGCCCTGGGCGGCATACAGGTGACTTGTGCGCGCGGCGACCATCGCCTCGGTATCGGCAGCCGCTTTCAACACGTCGCGGGCCAGCGCAGGGATTTGCTGCGATAGGGGAAATCCGAAGAAGCCAACCAGGGCAGCCATCGCAATGATGGAGGCCACCAGGCTGTTCCGGCGAATGTATGCCAGCCCTTCCCGGAACTCCATTCTCAGCCCTTTGCCTGCCTCGATTTCACGCGGAACTTTATAACGCGTCCGGGCAATCAACAGGCCACCGATCACAAACAGGAAGCTGACCCCGTTGACCAGAAATACGCTTCCCTCCGTGCCGGTCGAAGTCAACAACCAGGAGGCCGCCAGCGGACCGATCACGCGTCCCACGTTGAAGGCCGTGGTTTGGAGCGCGATGGCACTGGGCAGGGCTTCGCGCCCGGCCAGTTCGATCAGCATGGCTTGGCGGGCCGTGATTTCCACCGCACTGGCTGTACCGAAGATCAGGGCCAACAGACCAATATGCCAGATTTGGATGTGCCCGGTCAGTGTCAATGCGGCCAGTCCAAAGGCTGGGATTGACATGATGGACTGGAAAATGATGACCGTCCTGCGTTTATCCCAGCGTTCGACGAGCACACCCGCGGGCAATGCCAGCAGGAGGGTCGGCAGAGTGGATGCAAAACCGATCAATCCCAGGTCGAGGGGGCGGCCCGAGATGCGGTATGCCAGATATGGCTGAGCCGTGTTTTGCATCCACGTCCCAATGACCGAAATGAATTGTCCGATCAGGAAGAGAACAAAGTCGCGCGAAGCCAGCGCGGGAAAGCGCCGGGCAATGGACAGACGGGTCTCATGCATTATTCAACTGACGGGGAGAACGAGTTCAGGCGTGTCGTTGGCCGGGGTATTGACGAGCTGACTGACGGGATAGGCGTTCATGAACTCAGCCGGGAAAGGCTTGATCAGGGGTTTGAGTTGATCGGGAGTCTGGGGCTGGGGATCCAGCCATTGGGCGTACTCGCGCGGGTGCAGAATGACCGGCATGCGGTTGTGAATAATGACCGTGAGTTCATTCGGCATGGTTGTGATGATGGCGCAGGATTTGACCAGCGAGCCGTCCGGCCCATTCCATGAATCCCAAAGACCTGCAAATGCAAACGGCTTACGGTCCTTCATGTGAATGAAAAACGGAGTCTTGGTTTTCCGGCCCGGGGCACCCTTCCACTCGTAGAAACCATCGGCCAGGATCAGGCAGCGCTTGTATTTTAAGCTGCCGCGAAAGGCGGGTTTCTCTGCGAGGGTTTCGCCGCGGGCATTGATGAGACGATTGCCAATGGCCGGATCCTTCGCCCACATGGGGATCAGCCCCCACACGAAGAAATCCGCCGTGTTTTGATCGTCGTTGGGAATGACAAGGACAGGCTGCGAGGGCGCGATGTTATAACGGGGCGCAAACTTCTCGGGGAAGGTGAATCTGCTGAAGACTTCCTGTGCTTCTGCAGGATCAACGGTCAGGGTAAATCGTCCACACATGCTCACTCCTTGTCACAACTGGGTAATCTCCTGGCTGGCCACATCCGGCAGCATGCAAAAGCTGCTGCATTCATTCCTGATTTTACTCAAATCCAGGGACTCTTTCTGGGAACTATTTCCTTCTTAATCTTCTGAAGTCGCCGTCTCGCACGGTTATCCCGGCCGAGTCAAGGTGTTCCAGGAGGGCCTGGGCATATTTCCGGCTGGTATCGAAAAGGTCGCGCACCTCGGCCAGAGAGATCTTTCCATTTTGGGCAATCGCCTGCTCGATCTTCCGGACTGCCAAATCATAATCCTGTTTGCGAAAAACGACATCGGACGAAACCAAGATCAACATGTCCGATTCGATCAATGCGTTCAGGAGTTCCTCGCCTGCCTCGGTTTGAGATTCCTTGAGTCCCGGCGGGCTGAATGGGTTTTGCTCGAACTTTCTCAGCAGGGCCCGGACTTTGGCCTGCTGGCCGGCGTCGAACGTGACCTCATGCCCGGGCTTTGCAAGGAAGTTATTCCACTCCTTCAGGATGCCGCGTGCCAGGTAATTTGCATTGAGCGCATTGAAGACACGCGGCAGCAGCTTGAGTCTGCTTTTGAGCTCCTCGCGCGGGATGCCCCGGCGCAGTGGATAGTTGCGGTGATAGGACTCCACGATTTGCAGGGTTTTTTCCTGCAGGGCAGTCCAGTGGGGAAGGGCGATAACCAGCAGTCCGCTGGCGATCGACGGCGTGCCTGCCTCGAGGGGGATCAGCGATCCGGCGGCCAGTAATTCCTGCAGCGCAGACTCTGCGCCGGTTGCCTCGAGCCTGGAGCGGGCAACGATATCCTTAACACTTGCGGCGTTTAGAGCCAGCGCAGCTTCGAGCAGCACATCTGCGGGCGAGCCCTGGGCCAGGGCCTCCAGTGATTTCAAGACGTTTTCATCGAAACGTTTATGCCGTCCCTTCGGCTGATGGTCGATGATCGCGCCGCCGCCCAGGGTTTCAGCCGGGGAGGGGCGGCGCAGGATGTACCGGTCGCCGCGCACCGCCACGACCGGGTCGCGCAGTTCGAGCTGGATCCAGGCCTCCTGGCCCGGCATGAGTTCCTCGGTTCCAAGCAGGTGCAGGCTCGCGATGGTCTCGCTGGCCCCGACGAAAAACTTCACTTCGCTGTTGTGTTTGAGCGATGATGAAAGATCGTTGAGCAGGCGCAGGCGGGCATCGATCCTGCGCGTGGGCTGGTACTGAGCCGCGTGGACAACCACCTCGCCGCGCTGGATGGCTTCTGTCTCGATGCCCGAAATGTTCACAGCCGTCCTGGAGCCCGGGACAGCCCGGTCTGCCTTCTTCCTGTGGGTCTGCAGGCCGCGCACGCGTCCCTTTTGCCCGGACGGCAGGATTTCCACTTCATCGCCGATTGCCAGATGACCATCCAGCAGCGTGCCGGTGACGACGGTCCCGAATCCGCTCATGCTGAAGACGCGGTCGACAGGCAGGCGCGGGCGGTTCAAGTCGAGCCGGGCCGGCTTCTCCTCGAGGATCCTGACCAGGGTGGCGGTCAGCTCGGCGAGTCCTGTTCTGGTCCGGGCCGAAACGCGGACGATCGGCGCGTCGCTCATGACCGTGCCGCGCACCGCCCCGCGAATATCCGCTTCCACGAGGTCGAGCCAGGCCGGGTCGGGGGCGAGATCGATTTTTGTCAGAACAATGATGCCCGCCGGAATCTGCAGCAGATCCAGGATGGCGAGATGTTCGCGGGTCTGGGGCATGACGCCTTCATCGGCCGCGATGACCAGCAGGGCGGCATCGATGCCGCCGATACCCGACAACATATTTTCGATGAAGTCGCGGTGCCCAGGCACATCCACAATGCCGATCTCCTCGCCATTGGGAAGGGTCAGCCAGCCAAAGCCGAGCTCAATCGTCATCTCGCGCGCCTGTTCCTCCTTGAGACGGTCCGGATGGGTGCCCGTCAGCGCGGCGATGAGCGTGGATTTTCCGTGGTCAACGTGACCGGCTGTGCCAATAACGCGCATGCTTCAGATGCTCCAGCCGCCGTGTGAGGCGGCAATTTGTAAGACCAGCGCCGGTGACGGCGCTGGGAGCTTGGACGATTTTATTTTTTTGCTTTCTTTGTCCCGGTTTTGCCGTGCCCCATGATGCGCTCATACGCCGAGAGCCATTCATGGGCCACGTTCATCAACTCCTGCAGCTGCTGCTCGGTGGCATCCGCCGTCTGGTGCAGCTGGTCCTGCAGGGTTTGGGCCGCTTCGTCAACGGCCCCGATGCGTTCCTCCAGTTTTTGCACGCCGCGGCGTACATCCTTGGTGCCTTCATCCTGCGAAAGCGTATACCCCGTCCAGCGTTTCTGATCATCGGCTTTGAAGGTGACCCACTCCTGTCGAAGCCGGTCTTCCGACAGCCGCTGCATTTCGGTGACTTCGTTGATGCGGCGCTCGAGCTTGGTGTTGAGCTCGTTGTAGGTTTCCTGGGCCCGTTTGGCGTTGCGCAGGATCTCCTCGAGGGTCTGAACCTGCGAATCGAAAGTCAGTGTCTGGGCCTGGATGGTGTCGAACTTTTCCTTCCACTGCTTGTAGGTCCGTTCCCGGTCGATGTGGGCAATGGATTGCTGATCGATAAAGGCGGTCTGGGCGGCTTTGCGCTCATTTTCAGACAGCAGCAGTTCCTTGATGCGGTTATCCATGTTCTTGAAACTGTCTGCATTCAGGTCGGCCTTGGCGCGAGCCTCGTCGATGCGCTTGCGCAAAGCGACGATCTCGCCCTGCAGATCGGCCACGCGCTTGGCTTCCTGCTTGCGGCTCTCATCGAAGGCGCGCTGCGCCAGTGTGGCTTCCTCGGCGGCCCGTTTGGCGGCCTCGATGGGCGGGCGCAGCTCTTTGATCTCCTGATGCAGGCGTGCTTCTTCCGTAATGCGGGCCTTGATATCGCGTTTGAGCGGTGGGAATTCGCTGTCTATGCTTTTTCTTAGTTCATTGATTGCTTTGGTGATGGGCTCAACGTCATCGTGATGGCGTTTGCTGACCTCTTTTTCACGCTTTTCGTGTTTCTTTTCGATCTCAGCAATTGCCTTGTTCAGCTCATCGCGCTGTTTGGCAAAGATGGCATCGAACTGGTTCAGGCGGGCCGAGACGTTTGCAATGTCTGCGATCTGTTTGCCCAGCGGCTTGATCTGCTTGGAAACCGCCTGAATGCTCCCCTCCAGCGCCGTCATTCGTTCTTCCAGCGTAATGATCGATGATCTTGTCTTACGATGTTCTTCGTCCAGCCATTCTAGGCGTTTGACGAGTTGTTCAAATTCCATGACTTCCTCCGGAAGATAACACTTCGATGGCGCTGAGGCGCCACTTCGGGTGCATTATACCGCTATGCCGTTTTTTACCACAAAAGGCCCCTTCGACTGCGCTCAGGGCAGGCTGCGGAACACAAAGGGGAAAGATGCTCTTTTTGAAATTTTCCCATGTGTTTGAAGGGTTCAATCTAGCGACCGAGGTGCTCGAACATAAAGGGCAGATTGGACAGGAACAGCTGCATGGTCTGTGGGAACAGGCCCAGGACGAAGAGTCCGATCAGCCCCAGCCCGAGCATGATCATCTGGCTCAGGCTTTCGCGCGGCTGCCAGCCTGTGTATTCCTCCGCCATGCTGATCACCGCCTGGGAGCGCAGCGCGCTGATCAGCAGTCCAATGACCCCGATGCCCATCCACAAGGCTGCACCGATCGAGACTCGCGACAATCCTTCCCATAACGCCAGCCGGGCAGGGAAGCCGGCCAGCAGAGGGAACGCGCCGGTCGAAAGTGTGGCAGCGACCACCCCCGCGCCCGCCACAGGCAGGATCCGCAGGACCCCGCGCGCGCCGCGAAACCGCATGGTTTCCACATTTTCCTTGATGATCGTCAGGGAGAGTGACCAGACTGCCAATCCCAGCGCGCGGGCCGGGATGAGTAAAAACATAATCGGAATTCCCAGCCGCAGGTCCAGACTGAGCGCCAGCAGGGAAAATCCTGTTTCGGCGACCGAACCGTATGCCATGATGCGTCCCAGGTGACGCTGGAAGGCTGCAAAGACTCCACCGCTGACAACCATTAAAAGCCCCAGATATCGCAGAGCCAGAATCAGTTGAGGCGAGGAGCGCAGCCATGAATAGCGATCAAGAAAACCTGCCCCGAAGATAATCGTTATGGTTGGCAGTATCCACAGGAGAAAACCGACCACGTAGGGCGAGGTTTCCTCCAAAAGCAAAGGCATCCAGTTATAGAGGGGAAAGATTGCCAGCAGGAATGCGAAGCCCAGCCCAAGCATGGCTGCAGATTGCGCGGCCAGGGCCAGGTCACCGGGGCTGGCTTCCACGCCTGCCACCAGCCATCCCGCCAGCAGGATGAACGGCATGGCGAGCGTCTGGTAGATCAGGAACCGTACAACGCCTCGCCCGGGGCGCATATAAATGGGTGTGAGCAGAGGAATGGACAGCAGAATGGCCATTTCGATAAACAGCGCCGCATACAGGAAAGGCTCCACGGCAATCGAGGCCACCATCAGGGCGATGATCATGAAGCCCTGCGGAACCAGGCGCGTCGCCGTTTTGGATGCTTCCGCGCCCAGGAACCACAATCCGGCTGCCCCATAGATGAGTGCCAGCAGCGATCCCTCGGAGGGCTGGATCAGGAGAACGCGGCCCAGGATCGTAAGAGACGAATCGATTTTTATGGAGAACGGGCCCAGTTTGAGGGCCAACTCGATGGGAACGAATTGTGCGATCAGCGCCAGAAGCACAGCGGCCGTGCCGCCCACGATGCTCAGGGTGCGTTGATTATTGATGAACAGGAGCACGACCCCCAGAAAGACAGGAACGATGATCCAGAGCGTCGGTGCATTCATGCAGCGTCTGTCTCCTGCGTGACCGCGGCAATCAACAGATAGGAGCCAACCAGTGCCAGACCCAGATTGATGATGGCTAGCAGTGCGGCCACGAGCACCGAACCCTCGACGGCCGTGTAGAGAACTTCGAACCCGGAAAGGAATGTCATCAGTCCAATGATCACACGCAGGATGTGTGAGGCAATGCCCAGATGAAGCAATCCCATCCCGATCAACAGAAGACTTCCGGCCGTGATGGCAAAACCCGCGTCGGCCATGATCGTATCCACGCCGGGTGTTGCCGCGGCAACGATCAATAGAACGACGCCGGCTGCGAACAGACGGAAGAGTCTGCCGCGCGGCCAACCGCTTTCCGCTTCAGGGTCTTCACCGGAGAGGCTGGAATGCGTCATCCCCAGAATCGCCGCCGACATCCACCCGGCGACTACCTTGACCGAAGCCATTCCGAGCGGCCAATGCTGAAGTACAAGGATGAACATTGCCAGATATTGGACGGCCAGCAGGATGATGCTCCAGCGCCAATCACGCGTGAGCAGCAAACCGATCGAGGTGACCATGATGATGAGGACAGCGATCCAGGCAAACGTGGCTGCCATGAGCTACGGATTCCTTTGCGCAAAGAAGGAGATAAAGAGCACCAGAAACAGCAGCGTCCACATGATCCCGCTTTCGCCTTCGAGGACGTTCGAGATGCCGCTGCTTAACCGGCCAAACTGGCGATAGAGGTACCAGAGCACCTGATATCCCCAGTCGAGCCACGAGGCGCTGGCAGGACGGACCCAGTGGGCCCTGACGGGATTGAGAACGCGTGAACGCGGGCTAAGCCAGAGCAGAATCAGCGTCAGGAGCAGGGCAGGTATGGCCGCCATCCAGTTGCCAAGCTGGAACGTTCCGCTCCACCCAAACAAACCCAGCAATATGCTCGTGATGAGCAGCACAGATATCCCAATCGGATAAACGTTCCTGCCCCAAATCGGTTGATCTTCATTGCTAATCCGGGCCGTCATACGCTGGCTGTGACGAATAAAGCCGGCGATCAGCATGGCATGGGCAGAGATCAGGACCGGCCAAACCAGCCAGGTCAGCCAGAAACTCGGCGAACCATTGATCCAGCCTGTGGCAGTCAGAGAGATGGGTAGGGACGAGATGCCCCAGGCGGCGATGAACAAGGCCCGCGTCAGCCATTTATTTTGTTCAGACGATAGAAATAACGCGCTGCCCGAAAGGATCAGCGCGGCTCCCCAGGCCGCCGCGCCGATCGGATTGGCGCGCAGCGCGGCAACCACTGCCAGGGAACCCATCCCGATCAACCAGAATGGCCTGCCGACCAGCTCGTCAGGCGCGCGCAGCCACATCCAGCCGCCGTAGATCGCTGTAAACGAGGCGAGTACTAACAGGTAAGGTGTAAATGGCGAATCCAGACTGCTCGAAGGAATACGGGCCAGCAATATCAGGCTGGAGGCTGCAGAAACCATTCGCAGGCCTGTCCCGAAACCCCGGCTGAGCGCTGATTCTGACGGGTATGGAAGATTGAGAGGCAGAATACCGATGCGCAGGCCCGCGGCGAGCAGCAAATACAAGCCTCCCTGTGCGGAAGCCGATTGAAAGTCCAGGGCTTGTCCACCTGCCACACTGACCATATCCGCCCAGAGCAGAACCAGTATGCCGGCCGTGCGCGAGGCAAAGGCGATGACCGTGCGTTCACTTAGCCCGGGATTCTCTGCCACGCGGAGATGAGCGATCAATTCAGAAAGGTCGATAGCCGCCCAGATCAGCACCAGTGTCAACGGGTTATTGGCGGCCGCCGCCAGGATGCCCAGGGAGATCAGGATTAAAGTTCCCATCCAGTTAATTGGCCTGGGAAAACCGCTGCGCACAACGGCGGTAAGGATAATGGCCAGGCATAGCGTGGTCAGGCTGATCGCAAACACCCAGGCGATCTCGTCGCCAAAGAACGTCGGAGACTGTGCAAAGAGCAGGGCGGGCTGCCAGGGTGGGAAGTACACAGCCTGGAAAGGCATCCATATTTGCCAGAGAAAAACGCTGATCCATCCCAGAAGTGCACCCCCAACAGCAATCAGCCAGCTATAGCGGAATACCGGCGCTGTCAATTGCAGGATGAGGAGTGCCAGCGCCGTAATGAACAGGATGACAACCGTTACGAGAATGAACATGCAACGGCAATTTTATCAGGTTTGCCCCGCTCGCCTCTGTTTTGACCTACAAAGAAGCAAGCTGGGTTTGCAGGCGGCCCTGTTTGTTGTAGAATCTGCCATATGCATTGTTCCCGTTCCAACATAGCACTGATCTTGATGATCCTGCTTTCGGCATGTGGCATCAGATCGAACGATGTGCCCATCAGCGGGATTGCCTCCCCGACCCCTTTTCAACCGATGGGTGAAAACGTTTCGGACTCACTCTATGCGGGCCCGGCCCCGACACCCGGTTATCTGCCCTCGGTCCCGGCCCTGCTATCCCCCCCGACCGAGACGGCCGTCCAGCCCGAATCTGTTCCTGAAGGGGTCAATGTCCTGGCTTCCGGCGCGCCGGTCGAGCTTAATCCTCTGACCGGGTTGCCGGCCTCCAACCCCGCCTTACTGGAGCGGCGTCCGCTGGCGATCAAGGTGGCAAACTATCCACGCTACATCCGTCCGCAGTCCGGGCTGACCCTGGCGGACAACGTCTTTGAATATTACATCGAAGCAGGATTGACGCGTTTCATCGCGGTGTTCTATGGCAATGACTCCGAGTGGGTGGGGCCTGTCCGTTCGGGGCGATACTTTGACGAACATATCCAGCGCATGTACCATGCCTGGCTGGTATTCAAGTTCGCAGACCCGCGGGTCGAGAGTCATTTGCAGGAGAGCGATGTCGCTCCTTTTCTGGTAGTGCCCAGCCTGGGTTCCTGTCCGCCCTTCAGCCTGATGCCCGAGCGACATATCGAGGTCTACAACAATTCCTACTTCAATACCGTTCGCTGGGCAGATTGTGTTGCCAGGGACGGGTTGGAGAACGAACGCCAGCCTCTGCGCAGCGGGCTTTTCAGTGAAGATGTGCCGCCTGCCGATCTGTCTGGCACACAAATGTATACGTACTATTCGGAAGATTCCTACAACTACTGGATCTATCAACCTGAAACACAGCAATATCTGCGCTACCAGGAAACCGACGATATCCGCAACAACAAGCCTGAAAAATATCACCAGTTGATCGATGCCGTCACCGACGAGCCAGTCCATGCGTCCAATGTTGTCTTTCTGTTTGCACCGCATACATTCTCGAACCCGTTCGATGAGGAAGATGAGGTTTTTCAGATCGACCTGGGTGGTTCGGGGGAAGCCTATGTTTTCCGCGATGGGGTGGGGATTCCGGCCCGCTGGATGCGAACCAGCAGGGAACAGCTGTTTGTGTTGATCAGTATGAGCGGAGAGCCGATCCATTTTCGGCCCGGGATTACATTTTATGAAGTGCTGGGGACAGCCTCCTACGTCGATCAGGATGCCGGTGAGTGGCATTTCCACCACGCGACCCCCTGAGAGGGGACAAACGAGGCAATCCTGGTGATAAAATTGCATCCTATGAGGCTCTCATGATATTTGATCCCACCTTTGTAAGCAATCTCATCCTGGTGTTGACTGGATTTGGCGGGGCCTTCCTGGCGGCGTTGTGGATCTCGCTGGTGATCTGGACCTACCGCGATATCCGCACACGTGCCCGCGATCCACTGGTCCAAACGCTGGCGGCACTGCTGGTGGCTGTCCTCAATCTGCCCGGGGTGCTGATCTATTTGGTTCTGCGGCCTGCGCGCACGCTGGAAGAGGAATACCAGCGCACCCTCGAAGAGGAAGCCCTGCTCCAGGCGCTCGAGGACTTGCCATTGTGCCCGGGATGTGAGCGGCGCGTGAAAGATGACTGGCAGGTCTGTCCGAATTGTCACACCAAGCTTAAGAAGACCTGTGAGAACTGCAACAGGTTCATGGAGCTTTCCTGGAATATCTGCCCGTACTGTGGAACGCCAGCGGCCGGGATGCGCCGGGACGCCAGCACAAGCGTGGAGGATGCCCTGCGTGGGCTGAAATTAAACGATGAACCGGGAGAAGTGAAGATCGAATGATCAATGTCGAACAACTGAAAAAGATTTCTGAAAAGTCCTGGTTTTATCCAGTGTCTTTGTTGGTCATAGGATTGCTTACATACGGATATGCATTAACTTCCATGGGCTACTACTGGGCCGATTGGGAAATCGTGATGTTTACCAAGCTCAATCCCGCTCTGCAGTTTAACTTCTATGCGGGCGACCGCCCATTTCCTTGGACCTATCATTTGATATATTCTTTGATTGGCTCAAATCCGATTGGCTGGCATATTGTTACCCTGCTGATTCGCTGGGCCGGGACCCTGTTTTTTGTCTATGCCCTGAGTCTTGTCTGGCCCCGTTATAAGAACCATTTCCTTTGGCTGGGTGCGCTCTTGATCGTGTATCCGGGTTTTCTCCAGCAATCGCAATCGGCTACAAAAGCACGCCATATCATGACGTTATTGCTTTTCGCTCTTTCCCTCTACCTGATGGTTCTGGCCGTCAGGCGCCCGAAATGGGCACGCTGGCTTTTTCCGCTCTCGTGGCTGGCGACCTTCACTCACCTTTTCACAACGGAATATTTCTCCGGGCTCGAATTAATGCGTCCGGTTTTTCTCTGGCTGCTGATCGCAGGTGATGATA
>JBAVVF010000136.1:0-1591 GCA_049697155.1 Anaerolineales bacterium | reverse complement strand
TCACTGAGTTTCACGGAAAAAACCGTAATAAAAAGGCTCCTTTCCGTGGTTTCCGTGAAATCCGTGTCCAAGCGCAGCAGTCCTGTGGATAAAAAAGACGGCAATAACGACTTAAGAAACACTCTCTAAGAGAAGTCGAAATAGGCAGCCCGGCTGCCTATTTTTATTTAAACAGGTGGGGCGCGACATTCATTGTCCGCATGCGTTATACTTGGTCTCACAGCAGGTTCCACAGGGCAAAGCGAAGGAACGGATCAGAATGCAGACCGCTTCGTCTCCCAAAAAGAAGTTACGGGTGCTGATTGCAGATGACATCCAGGAGACGCGCCGCAATACCCGATTGATGCTGGCCACAATCGACGATGTGGAAGTGGTGGCAATCGCCTCGAACGGCCTGCAGGCCGTCCAGCTGGCGAAGGAGCATTACCCCGATATCCTGCTGCTCGATATCAACATGCCCGAACTGGATGGGCTGTCCGCCTATCGGGAGATTGCCCGGGTCCATCCGGATATTGGCTGCATCGTGATCTCGGCGGAGAAGGACGCGGCGACGCTGCGCAACGCCATCTCCGTTGGCGTACAGGAATACCTGTTCAAGCCCTTTACCATCGAAGAACTGGAGACAGCCATCGCGCGCGTGTACGGGCGCGTGGTAAAGACACGTCAGGAGCTTGCCCAATCGGAACAGCTGCGCCTGCGAAATGAAGCGTACCTGAAGCAGCTGGCCAGCGAATACGCCCGGGCCCGGCGCACCGACGATCAGGCGGTCGAGATCTTCGAGCGGCTGTCCGAAAATCCACAGTGCGAGACACGCTGGCTGCAGAATCTGGCAATGATCTATGTGCTCCGTCAGATGTGGGACCGGCTCAAAGTTCTGGCAGAGAAAGTGGAACAACGCAGGAAATAAATAACGTCATTGCGAGTGGCGCTGGAGTGCCACGAAGCAATCCCAAATAATATATGAGATTGCTTCGTCGTGGCGGCAGGGCGCCCCTCCTCGCAATGACGGAATAGCTTTGGGAGAGTGAATGAGAATAGCAATCATCGGAGCGGGGTTTGGCGGCATGGCCGCCGCATACGATCTAAAAAATGCAGGACATGACGTGACGATTTACGAATCCGCCGATTATGTGGGCGGACTGGCTTCGGGCTTCAAGGAGCCGGGCTGGGACTGGTGGGTCGAGAAGTTTTACCATCACTGGTTCCAGACAGATAGTGAGATGCTCGGCCTGATCCGGGAACTGGGCTGGGGGGACAAAGTCCTGTTCCCGCGCCCGCTGACCGTGATGTATCACAAAGGAAAGTTCTACCCGTTCGATTCGATCGTCAAGGCGCTGCTCTTTCCCGGGCTGGGGTTTGGTCTCGACAAGATCCGGTTCGGCTTCGTCGGACTCTTTCTGCGCCTGACGAACAACTGGAAAGCCCTCGAGAAAGTGAACGCCGACGCGTGGATGATGAAGTGGGCCGGCAGGAACGTCTACGAGAAGATGTGGAAGCCGCTGCTGATCGGGAAGTTCGGTCCATACTATCGCGAGGTCAACATGGCCTGGATGTGGGCCCGCATCAAGGCCCGCACGACCCGCCTGGGAAC
>JBAVVF010000135.1:0-5295 GCA_049697155.1 Anaerolineales bacterium | reverse complement strand
GTCCAATCTCAGGACTATGCCGGGGCGAAATGGGCGCTCGCGCAGCGGCTCAACGAGGCGACGACCGATGCCGAAATGGACAAAGCCTTCAACAAAGGCAGGTTCCTGCGCACGCACGTGATGCGTCCCACCTGGCACTTTGTCTCGCCGAAGGATATCCGCTGGCTGCTCATGCTGACGGGTCCGCGCGTCCACGCCGGCAACGCATACATGTACCGCAAACTGGAGCTGGATAAAGCCGCGCTCAGGAAAAGCTACAGGGTAATGGAGAAAGTTCTGCAGGGCAGCAAACAGCTGACGCGTTCCGAGCTTGGCGCCGCTCTTGAGAAGGCAGGTATCCATGCGGAGGGTCAGCGGCTCGGCTATTTCATGATGTCGGCCGAGCTGGACGGGGTCATCTGCAGCGGCGGCAGGAAGGGTAAGCAGTTTACCTATGCCCTGCTGGAAGAGCGCGCCCCGCAGGTCAAGCCGCTGACACGGGATGAAGCTCTGGCCGAACTTGTCAAGCGATACTTTACAACCCGCGGTCCCGCGACCCTCCAGGACTTCACCTGGTGGTCCGGGCTGACCATGGCCGATGCCCGGAAAGGCATCCAGGCGGTCAAATCCCATTTGGTGAGTGAAGTGTGGAACGACCAAACCTATTGGCTTGCCAATTCAGCGTCGCCAGTACGCGAGAAATCACCGACCGCCCACTTGCTGCCCAACTATGACGAATACTTTATCGGCTTCAAAGACCGCAGCGCGATCGGAGAAGTGGCCAGGCTGGCCAGCATCCGGCCGGACGACCCGTCCCTGATCGCGCACATCATCCTGCTCGACGGTCAGATCGTCGGCGGCTGGCGGCGGACTGTGACGAAGAACGCGGTCATCCTGGAGCGGAACATTTTCACGGATCTGACGCGCGCCCAGGAACGCGCCCTGGCCCGCGAGGTGGATCGCTACAGCGAGTTCCTGCAGCTGCCGGTCGAGCTGATGTAAGCCAAACCATGATCCACTGATCTTCGCGAATATACGCGAAGCCAAAAACAATTCGCGAAAATTAGCGCCAATTCGCGGCTTGAATTCTGAGGACAAGAAAGCCCTGGAACACACATTGGGTATTGCTTTCGTCCCAAATATCCCTATAATGAACTATATATTATGTAGTGTATGGTTTTTTTTATTCATAAAGGATTGGTAAATGAAAATCTTTCTTTCCCCTGCAATACGACTATCCCTTATCGCTGTCATTTTTCTCTCTTCCATCGCCGCCGCACCGCTCTCCCCGACAACGCTCCCCCTCAAACCCGACACAACTCAGATCCTTGAAGACATCGATGGCTTCCCCTGCTTCGAGGACAGTGCTTTTACCTGCGTGACCATCGACGTGCCGCTCGATCACTTCAACCCGGATGAGGCGCGCACGATCCCTGTGGTCTTTGCCGTCCTGCCCGCTTCCGGCGCCCGCAAAGGGATGTTCGTCACCGCGACCGGCGGGCCGGGCACGTCCGGTATCCTTTTGGCGGATTACTATAGCAGCGGCTTCGATCCAAGTATCTTCGAGTCTTTCGATGTTGTCTTCTTCGACCAGCGCGGCATCGGGCTGTCGGGCGACCTGGCGTGTCCCTTCGCGGCAAATGTGTTTTACCAGCAGGATGCACGCGGCATGACGCGCAGCCAGGAAAAGGCCCTGAAAAAGACCGTCAGCACCTTCGCCGAAGATTGCGTCAGTGAATTGAGCAATCCCGATCTCCTGCCCTACCTGGGCACGAAACAGGCCGTCGAAGACCTCGAGCTGTTCCGTCAGATCATGGGCGATGAACAGTTCTGGCTGTATGGCGAAAGTTACGGTACGCAATACGCGCAGACCTATGCGGCCGTCCATGGCGAGCATCTCGCAGGATTGATCCTCGACGGCACGGTCGACATGACCTTCAGCGGCATCGAGTTTTACTCGCAGCAGGCCCAGGCCTTCAGCGAGACACTGACAGCCACCCTGTCGGCCTGCAACGATGACCCGTTCTGTGTCGAAGATATGGAGGGGGATGCGCTCAGGGCCTACGACAGACTCGTCTCCAAACTGCGCAGAAACCCAATCTCCTTCCGTTTCCCTGTCCCTGAGGGTGGATTCAAAAATCGGAAATTCACATTGAGCAATCTTGAATTTGTCGCCGCCAGCCAGATGTACGGCGAAAGCGACCGGATGATGTTAAACCGGGCCCTGGGCGCGTACGCATCCAACGGGGATATTGTCCCGCTGGCCCGCCTGCTTTACATCGACCTGCTGGTCGATCCGCAGACGCTCGAGGTGATCGTCGATCCCACCTGGTCGGACGCGATGTTCTTCGGGGTCGAGTGTCAGGATTACGGCTATCCGGGAAACTCGCCGGACGAGAAGGCCGAAAACTATCTGGACGCGGCCGACCCGTTCGAGGGCTCCATCCCGCGCCTCAGCTCGATCGTCTACGGCGACCTGCCCTGCGCCTACTGGCCGGACGCGACCTCCGATCTGGGCCGCCCCGATTACCTGCTTGCGGAAGGTATTCCCACGCTTGTGCTCGGCGCGACCGCTGACCCGGCCACGCCGGTCGGGCATGGCTTCAACGTTTACCAGCATCTGGCAGACGGATATCTCATCACAACCGAAGGTGGACCTCACGTCACCTTTGGCTATGGCAACGAATGCCCCGACGCGCTCGTGACCGACTTCCTGGTCAACGATGTCATCCCGGCGGAGCGCGAGACCATTTGTGAGGGCGTCCTGACGGATGAGTACGTGCCGCTCGCGCCATCCATCGCCAGAGAGTTCGCGGATCCGCTCGAGGCGCTCGCCTCCGTCGAGACCGAGATCTACTACCTGCCCGAGTTCTTCTACTGGGACGGATATACGCCCACTTCGGTCGGATGCACAAACGGAGGCACGTTCTATTTCGATACGAACAACTCTGGCACCCGGTACAATTTCGAATTCAACCGCTGTGAGTTTACGAAGAACTTCAAAATGACCGGGACAGGTTTGTACAACACGGAGCTCGACCGCTTCGTCCTGGATATCAAGGTCAGCGGCCGCTGGACCTGCGACCTCGAATACGTCCGCCGCGGCGAGAAGATCACCGTCAGCGGCAAGTGCAACGGGAAACCCATCAAGGTCGACCGCCAGGTTCAGAACATGGAACTGTACCAGCTTCCCAGCTTTATGGAACCCAAAGGCGACCGCTAAATCAGACAAAACAAGGGAAAATCTCCTGCCTGGGGGCAGGAGATTTTTCTTTACCGGAACGAACTACCCTGTATAATCCCCTGTATGAGCGTCGAGGATCGCATCGTCACAGAGGCGGAGCTCCGCCGCAGCACGGGTGAGCGCGGCACACGCAAGCTGATCGCCTACCAGGGCATCGTCTATGACGTGACCGACTGCCCGAAGTGGCGGACAGACCTGCACGAACAGCTGCACTTCCCCGGGCAGGACCTGACCGGCGAGCTGCCGGACGCTCCGCATCGGGAAGAGGTATTTTCAAGACCCTGCGTGAAAGTCGTTGGGAAATTAGAATCCAGAGAGAGGTAAACAAATATGGCCGGCTTCAAATGGTGGCAGACTGCTGTTTTCTATCAAATCTACCCGCGTTCATTCGCCGACGGCAATGGGGATGGCATCGGTGACTTCAAAGGCATTATCGAAAAATTTGATTATCTTTTCGACCTGGGCGTCGACGGCCTCTGGCTCTCGCCGCACTTCCCCTCCCCCAACTGGGACTGCGGATATGACATCTCCGACTACATGAATGTCGCGCCAGAGTATGGAACCCTGGATGATTTCAAAACCTTCCTGCGCGAGGCACACGCCCGCAAGATAAAGGTTATCCTGGACTTCGTGATAAACCACACCTCCGACCAGCACTCCTGGTTCCTGGAGTCGAAGTCCAGCCGCGACAATCCCAAGGCCGACTGGTACGTCTGGGTGGATACGCCGCCGAACAACTGGCAGTCCTGCTTCGACGGCGAGGCCTGGACATACGTCCCCGAACGGGGCCAGTATTATTATCACTACTTCATGAAGCAGCAGCCCGACCTGAACTGGCACAACCCTGACGTCAAGAAGGCCATGTGGGATGCCGTCCGCTTCTGGCTTGATCTCGGCGTGGACGGCTATCGTCTCGACGCCATCGGCACGATCTTCGAAGATGCGAATCTTACGCCGCACGAGGTTCCCCTCGACCTGGCCGGCCTGCGCGACGCTTCCGACAAGGCCAAAACCCCGGACGAGAAACAACAGGTCGAGAAATACTTCCATGACATGTTCAAGAACCAGTGGTCGCAGCCCGGCATGCACGAGCTGATGAAGGAATTGCGCGGCGTGATCGATGAATACGACGGCGACCGCCTGCTGGTTGCCGAAGATGAAAACATTGCCTACCACGGCAACGGCGAAGATGAACTGCATCTCGTCTTCAACTTCCCGCTCATGCGGACCGAACGCATCACTCCGACCCATGTCCGACACAACCAGGAGGAGCGTCTGGCCGAGCTGGACGCGCTCCCGGTCAAAGGCTGGCCCTGCAACACGCTCGGCAACCACGACAGTTCGCGCATCCACACCCGCTACGGAGACCGGCAGCACGATGCCGAGCTGGCCCGCCTGCACGCCGCCCTCGTCCTGACGCTGAAGGGCACCCCTTTCCTCTATAACGGGGAAGAGATCGGCATGACCGACCTGATCATCACCGATCCGACAAAGCTGCGTGACACGATGGCCACCTGGTATTACGACCGGCTGGTCAACGAGCTGAAGGTCGATCCGCAGGAGGCTGCCTTGCGGGCCGGTACGATGTCCCGCGACAAGAACCGCACGCCCATGCAGTGGTCCAATAATCCCAATGCCGGGTTTTCCCATCCGAACGTGGAGACCTGGCTGCCTGTCAACCCGAATTTTCGCAATGGCATCAATGTGCGGGACCAGCAGAACAACCCCAGTTCCCTGCTGAACTACTACAAACGTCTCCTGCAGGTACGCAGAGGCGCACCGGCTCTGGTCACAGGAGAGTACATCCCGCTCAACAACACCGCCAGGGAATACTTTGCCTTCCTGCGCAAAGCTTCGGACCAGACTGTGCTCGTCATCCTGAACTTTTCGAACAAAAAGCTCGACCTTGATTTTTCCCACACGAAGGAGATCAAAGGACACGAGCTGCAAATCCTGTTTTCCAGCGCCGAGCGATTGAAAACAGCCAAACAGCCGCGTGGGCTGGCGGTCAGCCCCTTCGAAGTTTTCATTGCCGAAGTGACCGCAAAACAATGACACGATGGCATCTGATT
>JBAVVF010000134.1:0-2950 GCA_049697155.1 Anaerolineales bacterium | reverse complement strand
GAAGGTGTGCATGCTTTTGAGGCTATTCAATCGCTATTCGGATTGCCTTCACTGCCCCTTCCTTCGGGGCCGTGAGTAGATACATTCTGCTGTATCTACTCACACCTTACCCAGGAAAGGGCAAGGTTTGGTAAGATTGGGCCACGATGACCCAAGATGATCTGGCTCAGATGAGCCGAGAAGAATTGATCCAATTGATCCTTGCACAGTACGAACAATTGGTGCAATTGAAAGCGGACTACGAAGCGCTGAGCCTGAAGTTGGAGAAGGGCAAGAAACCGCCGACCAATTCGAGCAACTCGTCGCAGCCGCCTTCGCGGGATCACAAGCGCAGTCTGCCGTCGGACCGGCGCAAGCGCAAGCATGGTCCGCCGATGGGTCATGCGAAGCATGAGCGCAAGTTTGTGGCGAACCCGGATCACATCGTGGAGGTCAAGGCAGAGACTTGCCTGAGTTGTCATGCGGATTTGCAGTTTGCTGAAGGGGTTTTGCGAGACGTGAACCAGATCACCGAGTTGCCGCCTGCCCAAGCGGAAGTGATCGAGGTGCGGCAGTATGAAGTGACCTGCCCGAAGTGTGGGAAGGCGCAGATTGAGGAGCCTCAGGTAGGGCTGGAGATGGAACGGGTCTTTGGAGCGCGATTGGAAGCGACGGTGGTGTACTACCGCCAGGAACAGCACATGAGCTATCAGCGCACCCAGGCGGCTTTGCTCAACTTGCATGGGGTGGAGATCAGCCAGGGTGGGATCGACAAGATCATGCAGCGCGCTGGGAATAAGGCTCTCCAAGAAGTGGAGCCGATCCAGGAACGAGTGCGCCACAGCGCCGTCATCCACAGTGACGAGACCGGCAGCCGGGTAGATGGTCAGAACTGGTGGGAGTGGGTGTTCTGCACCCTGACGGGCGTCTTGCATGTGATCCGTTTCAATCGTAGCTCGGATGTCATTCAGGATGTCATGGGCCATTCTCAGGCCGAAGTCTGGGTAAGCGATGCTTGGAACGGTCAACTGAAAGCCCCTGCTCACCAGCGCCAACTGTGCCTGGCGCACCAGCTGCGCAATTTGCAGGCTGTCGTTGATCTGTATCCGCTGGCTTTCTGGCCGCGAGCTATGCAGGCCGTGTTCCGTTCTGCCATCCATCTTCATGCCCAACGCCATCAACTGCCTGCCGAGCAGTTCTGCCAACAAGTCCGCCGCATCGAGCAACTTTGCGATTGGCTGCTGCGGCGCTCCTTGAGCCAGGACCAAGCCGCCCGCTTGCAGCGGCGTTATCTCAAGCATCGTCACAGCTTGTTCGTCTTCCTGTACCGAATGGATGTGGATCCTACCAACAACCGTTCCGAACGAGCTTTGCGCCCCTCGGTCATCCATCGCAAGGTGATGGGCTGTTTCCGCTCCGGCTGGGGAGCGAGAGCCTATGCAGCCCTGGCTTCGGTGATCGATACTGCAGAACTGGAGGGTGTGCATGCGTTTGAAGCTATTCAATCATTATTCGGCTTGCCTTCACTGCCCCTTCCGTCGGGGCCGTGAGTAGATACAATTCTATAATAGAACGTATGTTCTGTCAAGGGTTGTGTCTACTCGTTTCTGTCCCAAAGTTGGTTGGTGAATTTGCTCCGAAATAGCTTGACGTAATACTTCTGGGAACTCATATCCGTTTATCCCAGGCTTGTTCCAGCTAGCATCAATCCATTAAGCATTCCGGGCTGTGTCTTGTAACCCCGCACCGTGCGACTACGCATCTTCATCCGTCCGATAACCTGCTCCGTGCCATTATTTGTCCAGGGCACGTCGGGTTGCCAATCGAAAATGCGATATTGAGGCCAATGTTCGCTCAAGCGCAGCAGCAACTGGCGCAGTTGATCCAAGGCCGATAGCGGCTGATACATGCGCCCATGTCTGCCCAACGGGATTTGCTTCCACAACTCATACAGCCGCTTGCTGCCTTCCAGGGGCAGTTCAGCCATCAACTTCTTGATCTCATCGATGACCCACAGCCATTCTTCTGGGATGCTCCTGCTCAATTCCTTTAGAGTACGTCCCACCCAGCGGCGCACATGGAATTGGCAGATTTGGTGTTCTAAATCCAACCTCTGTGCCACTTTTTTGTAATGCACCAGGTCGTCGGTCACGACGACACTCACCCCCAGCCGTTTGACCAACGGCTCCAAAAACCGCCGCACCGCCTCGGGATCGTATTCATCCACACAGCCAATCGCCACAGGTTGACCTTCCCCCAGGTCAACTGCCACCAGCACAGGACGCACCTCGCCCCAAGCACGTACATAGACCCCATCCAGACCAAGCACCCGCACTGGCTTCCAAATCCGCTTGCGTTTGAGTTGGCCAGCCAGTTCCTGGGCGTCCCGCCAGGCACTCATCCGACTGATACCCACCCCAAAGGCAGCCAAGACGGCAGCAATGCCTCGGTAGCTCAATCCCAGGCGCCAGCACAAGGCTGCCAGCTTCCGCAGCCGCTGGCTTTGTTGTGCCTGGTCTACACCCAGCGGATAGTGCCGGAATGTGTGTCGACAGGCACAACAGCGGTAACGATACACGGCCACTTCCCGTATCTGTGGATCGCGAATCCGACGGGGTTGCCCGCCCCAGCGTTGCAGGATCTCCCCTTGACAAGACGGACAGTGTGTTGGACGTGTTTCAGATTTGACCTTGACATCTGGCAGTTTCAAAACCACAATAGTCATGGCAAGCTCCGTTGGATGGCGGTGTGAGAGCTACCATCTTACCGGAGCTTGTCATATTTTTCAAAACCAACCGCTTTTGGGACAATCACTTAGCTACGTAGTTCATTTGGGGATTTAGATTATTTTTAGAGGAAGTAACATGCAACAAAGCCACGTGCCCGTTTTGATAACCTGGGATGTCGATCCTGACCGGTGGACAACTCTCGAGCACCGGCAAGAAGCGCTTTCGATAGCGCTAGACCTGTG